>CANGEZ010000164.1 GCA_947452875.1 Chitinophagaceae bacterium | reverse complement strand
TAGCCAGCAGTATCAAGACTGTAGTTGTAGTAATTTCCATTTTATTTTTATTTTGAATAGACATAAAAATTATCCTGTGATTTTATAGCCAATGAAACAAGCCAGTATTCCCAATACAACACTCGAAGTAATGTAAATTAATGACAGCGCATATTTTCCTTGCTGAAAGAGATGGAAATTTTCAAGACTAAATGCCGAAAAAGTAGTGAAGCCACCACAAATTCCAGTAGCTAAAAAAATCTTCCAGGTATTGCTGAATTGGGCATCTTTCATACTTAAGCTAATGACAATTCCGATAACCAAACTGCCTATTACATTGATTAAAAGTGTAGTCCAGAATAAATGGCCGGGCTTAACGGTTTGAAATAAGAAATACCTCAAAGCAGAACCAATAAAACCACCAGCACCAGCTATTAATAAATTTTTAATCATCATGGATTCATTGGAAGGTTTCCAGAATAAGTGTATTTAAAATCAACGCCCCATTCATTATTTACTTTCACCACTTTAATCTCCATTGGTTTATTCATATAATCATTTGAATAATTGATAATGGTAGTTGAGTCGTTTAGGTCTGTGAATTTATTGATGATATAATCAGCTTCTTTATAATGCTTCTTTTTTTCATCAGTCATTCTGTTGTAATATTCTTTATACGCAGTAAACAATTGAATGTTTTGAGTATCAGCAACAACTAGGGAAGATGCTGTTTCGAAATCACCATCAAGACTGGCTTTAATGAAAGTACGACCCGTTTCAAGAGCGTTGGTAGGTCGTTGTTTTTTTTCAGACTGGCATTGAGAAAAAGCAAATAAGACAGTAAGTAAAAAAAAGTATTTTATTTTTCGGGTCATGTTTATGAGATTAATCATTTTTTATTTTTTCAATAATCTTTTTACAGAATCCAATTTTAATAGACTTTTTCTGATGTCTTTTCTCATAGAGTCCATCCCCATATTCTTTATTTCTTGTAAATCGATATCTTTTAATTCGCCCATTGATTTTGCAATAGAGTCTGCTTTTTCAATGCCTTCGCTTTTCATTTTGTCCATGCCCATTTCCATCATTGAGTTTTTATCGAAAGCAACTTTCCATCCGTCTTTTTCTTTTTTCAAATAGAAATTAAGAGATTCGCCGCCTTCTTTTGGCTTTACATTAATGGTCGCTTTGTCGCCTTCGATTTTAGCTTCACCAAATTCCACTTTGTTTTTGTCGTATTTGTTGGTTTCTGTTTTGCTGCTGTCCATTTTCATACCCATTTCCATCATATCAAGCATGGACTTACTTTCTTCTGTGCATAATTTCCTGGCTGAAGTAATATCTTTTTTCGCCATGGCGTCAAAGAATTTTGAAAGTGTTGCCTGAGGATCATTGGTTTCGTTTTTGCAACTTATAATGCTGAGCAAGCAAATACTCATTATTAGGAATAAATAATTTTTCATTTTTAAAGTTTTTATTGAAGGTTTTAATTATGGCAAAGTTGAGGAAATTATTTAAATACCAAGGAAGTAATTTTATGACAATCATTATGAAGCATAATATCGTCAACGCCAATAAATTCAAAGGCTTGGATTTTACTTCTGTTGATTTTTAAATTGTGGTCTGAGGCTAATTCTAAAGACTTTCCAACAAATTCTGCGCAGTACATTTTGTCGTCTGTTTTTAAATCAAAATCCATATCAAAAGGTAGTTTAATCTGGTAAAACTGATTGCATAGCCATTTCAATTGATTGATTTCCTTTTCAGATTGATGGAGTCTGTAAATACCAAATCCTCTGTTTTCATTAGGGGTTACAAATGTTTCAAACGTTTCCTTTTTTAAAGCTTGGTTGGGATTGAAATCGCCTCCAATGGCATGATATACAAAAATGGTATCATTTTCTTTAAATGCAATCCCACAATGAGAATAGGTTTTGTCTCGCATGTTCATCATTCGCAAATTCTCACTAGTGAAGTCATTGCCTGTTCTGGTGATGATGTCTCCATTTTGAATCGACAATTTGAAGGAATCAATTTTTGCGGTTAGCTCAACAAGAGCTGCAGAATTTGCTTTCTCAAACTTTTTTTCAGATTGTTTGCATGATAAAACAAAAAACAGGCAGCATAAAAGCCACCTGTTTTTTTGAATAGAAATTAATTTCATCAAAGACTATGGTTTTTTCACTTGTTCTTTTAGTTCTTTTTCTTTCATGTTTTTTTCGTCGTCTTTATTGTAAGCTTTGATGATAGACTTAACAAGACGATGTCTTACCACATCTTCTTCATCCAACTCGATATAAGAAATGCCATCAATGTTTTTCAATAATCTTGTTGCTTTGAACAATCCAGATTGTTGATTTTTTGGCAAATCAATCTGAGTAGGATCGCCGGTGATAATGGCTTTTGCATTAGGCCCGATACGAGTTAAAAACATTTTTATTTGAAGGTCGTTTGTGTTTTGAGCTTCATCCAGTATAATAAAAGCATTATCGAGTGTACGGCCACGCATATACGCTAGAGGAGCAATTTCAATAGTACGTGTACTCATGTAATAACCGAGCTTGTCTGCAGGAATCATATCGTCCAATGCATCGTATAATGGTCTTAAATAGGGGTCGATTTTTTCTTTCAAATCTCCAGGTAAAAATCCAAGTGATTCACCGGCTTCTACAGCAGGTCGAGTTAAAATGATTTTCTTTACCAATTTATTTTTCAAAGCCCTTACAGCCAATGCAACAGCAGTGTAGGTTTTACCAGTACCAGCGGGTCCGATGGCAAACAAGATATCATTTTTATCACAGGCTTGCACCATGTTTTTTTGATTCTGTGTACGGGCTCTTACTGTTTTTCCGTTAGGTCCAAAAACAAGGACATCATTAGGATGTCTGTCTACGAAATTGTCGACTACTTTTTCATCGTCGCCACCGAGAATTTGTTCAAAATAATTTTCGCTCATTTGACCGTTTCTTTGTAGATACTGCATGAGTAAGGTGATTTTTTCTTTTGCAGTTTCTATTTGTTCGGGAGCGCCGCTTAACTTGATTTGTGTACCGCGACTTAAAATTTTTAAAAGTGGAAATTTCTTTTTTAGCAGGTCTAACTTTCCGTTGTTAACGCCAAAAAATTCAATAGGGTTTACGCTTTCGAGGTTGATGATTGTTTCTGTCAAGGGTTTTCTGTTTTAAGTACTTCTGCAATTACAGAAGCAGGTCTTGTGATAAAATGAAAATACCGATTTGATCTTACCAAATTTAATCTTTTAGGATTGTAATTCCATCACAATATTTATCAACATTTGTTGAGAAAACAATTCAATAACATTGCTTGTTAAGGAATATAACCAAGAATTCACGAATTGTTTTTACCGCGGAGAAGTGAGTATGATGAGTTGATGCGGAGGCTTTTTAACCACAAATGCAAGATTAAGTTTCATGCAAGGCTCGCAAGGAGGCAAAGAAGCAATAAGGATTTCACGAATAGATTCCACCTTCGGTGGTATTAAGGGAGTAGCCACGAATTCACGAATTGTTTTACCGCGGAGAATGGAGTATTAAGAGTTTGCGCAGAGTGTATAATTCATGAGAAAATGATAATTTGATTTCCGAAATGCCACTTTTACATTTTATATTTTACATTCAATATTTTACATTTCTCTCTCGCCACTAAGGTTCTAAGACACAAAGAACCACGAAAGCTTTTTCATTCCAGATTGACAACTTCCCCCTTCGGGGGACTGAGGGGGCTCACGAATTCACGAATGGGTTTCACGCGAAGCTCGCAAGGAAGCAAAGAAGCAATAAGGATTTCACGAATAGATTCCACCTTTGGTGGCATTTAGGGAGTCGCCACGAATTCACGAATTATTTATTGTTTGGCATTTGGTGTTTGGCGTTGGCTCAACCGATATTCAAATTTTTCTTTGAAAACTGCCACTTCCTTATTCCTTTCTTAATTATTTATTTCTCTCGCCACTAAGGTTCTAAGACACAAAGAACCAAGAAAGCTTTTTCATTCCAAATTGACAACTTCCCCCTTCGGGGGACTGAGGGGGCTCACATATTCGCGAATGTTTTGCCACAAAGACTCCAAGACACAAAATACCACAAAGGGTTTTCTAATGCACTCCGCATTAGTGTTTCTTGGTGTCTTGGAGTCTTTGTGGCTAACCACTCGCTGTAAATTAAAACCTAGTAATCAATTTGAAATTCAATAATCGTGGCGTTAGTCTATTGGGGATGGCGTAAGTATTATTGGAGAAATCTTTTATCAATTGATATGAAATGGTATTGGCTTTGTTAATTAAATTAAATACTTCAAGACTTGCCCATACATTTTTTAGTCCTTTAAATGGATTGTGACTTCTTCTGGCTGTTTCCTCGCTTATTAATAATGCACTGAAACCAATGTCTACTCTTAAATAAGGATCAACAATTAATGCATTTCTGTATCTCGTACTACCCGGAATATTATAAGGCATATTACTGCCATACAAAAGATTCAGATGCACTTTGAAATTTTTGTTGGTTGACAAATAATCTTGTAGAAATAATCCAGCTGTAATCCTTCTGTCTGATGGACGACGCAGAAAACCAATCTCATTTTTAATACTGTCTGTTGGTCGCTGATCTGTACTTGAGGCATTGATGATTTCTCCAGCAGCATTCAAATAATCATAATAATAATCGTTGTTCAAATTTTCACTGGTTTTCATAAAGCCCAAACTGAACCAGCTTTCGGCGTCTTTTAATAATTCGCTGAAGATTCTCAATTCGAGGCCTGTTGCATAAGCTTTGGCATTGTTGCTTCCCAGGTATCTGATTTTTACATTGTCAATATCATACGGAATGACATCGTTCATGCTTTTGTAATAAGCCTCAGCACTGAATCTTATGGGTTTGTCATTTCTCTTGAATTGATAATCCATACCCGTAACAAACTGATAACTTTTTTGAGACAAAATTGTTTTGTTGATATTCCCATTGGCATCACTCAGCTCTCTATAAAATGGTGGTTGATCATAAATACCTGCAGCAGCTCTTAATACTATATCTTTCTTCCAATTGGGTTTCCAACTTGATTGAATTCTTGGGCTGACCAACATTTCTTTATTCAAACTATTGTAATTAAATCTGGTGCCAAATTGAAAAGTGAAATCGCCTGATTTGTTGTAAACATGGATATTGTCTTGAATGAATCCGGTGAATTTGTTTATAGCTAAATCATTGGTATTAAAAATGGAGTTGTATAATGTCATTGTTCCCGGTTGATAGGGGAGAGAATATCCTGCTGAATCACGATATTCAAATTGATTGATGCGGTCATTGATGATGACATGTTCTGCGTTTATGCCCCACTGTAAGTAATGCTTGCCTTTTTCATAATTGCCGCGATGCCCTGCGTTATATATTTCAATGTTCAATTGATTGCGCGCATATTGCTGGTATAAGCCTGCTCCTAGTGGATTGACGATTTCTCCAAATGTTGCACTAGTATTAT
>CANGEZ010000163.1 GCA_947452875.1 Chitinophagaceae bacterium | reverse complement strand
TAAAATTTCACCGGCATCTTTCATAAAATCATCAAATGAATCATTTTGTGGAGCTTCAAGTGCACCAATATACATTCCATAACCTGCAGTGGCGCCAATGAGACCGGCACCTCTGATATGCATTTCTTTTATGGCAATGGCAAATTGTTTTAATGTTGATAGCTCCTCAATCACAAACTGATGTGGCAGAAATCGCTGGTCGATAACCTGGATTTTTTTGTGATCTGATTCACTAATCCAAATGGTTCTAAAATGCTTGCCGTTTACTTTCATCGAATCTGTATTAAGGGTTCAAATATAATAAACAAAAACCTGGCAGAATAATTGACTATAAACTCCATCTTCCGGCAGATTTCTTGTGAGATAGCGTTAATTTTGTGCTCCGGTTATTTATTATGAATGAAAAAGTAAAACAAATCTGGAATCAACGTCCACTCATCATTAGTGGTCCTTGTAGCGCCGAAACGGAGCAGCAATTGATATCCACTGCAATTGAATTGGCTAAAATTCCTGAAGTGAATATCATGAGGGCAGGAATATGGAAACCCAGAACCAAGCCAGGTAATTTTGAAGGTGTAGGAAAAATTGGTTTGGAATGGTTAAAAGAAGCAAAGAAAATAACCGGTATACCTACAACAGTTGAAGTTGCCAATGCCAATCATGTTGAATTAGCACTTTCATACGATGTAGATGTTTTATGGGTTGGAGCCAGAACTACAGCTAATCCTTTTTCTGTTCAGGAAATAGCCCATGCTTTGGAAGGCGTTAAAATTCCTGTGCTCATAAAAAATCCTGTGAATCCTGATTTAGAATTGTGGTGTGGAGCTTTGGAAAGAATACAAAAATCCGGTATCGATTACATCGGATTGATTCATCGCGGTTTTTCTTCTTTTGGAAAAAATGTATATCGCAATCCTCCCATGTGGCAATTGGCCATTGAAATGAAAAGAAGATTTCGTGATTTGCCCATGATTTGCGATCCTTCTCATATTTGTGGCAACAGACACATGTTGCAGGAAGTAGCTCAGCAAAGTATCAATCTTGATTTTTCAGGTTTGATGATAGAGAGTCATCTTACTCCTGATAAAGCTTGGAGCGATGCCGAACAACAGATTACACCGGATCAATTGAAATTGATGTTAAGTAATTTGATGTGGAGAAAAGAAGCATCACCCGAATTATTATCCAATCCGGGATTGCAAAAATTGAGAGATCAAATGGATCAATTGGACGATGAACTTATAACTTTATTAAGTGAAAGAATGAAATTGGCAGATGAAATGGGAGATGTGAAGCGTCAACAAAATATTACAATTCTTCAGACCGAAAGATGGGATACCATTTTGCATCGGGCTATTTCAAAAGCAAAGTTACTCGGACTCAGCGAAGATTTTATCATCAAGTATTTTGAAGCTGTTCATATGGAAAGCATCAATCATCAAAACAAAATAATGAAAAACTGATGATCATTAATAAGACATACAATATTGAAGGCAAGAAGGTGGATTGTCTTTTTAATATGGAGTTGTCTGCTGCATTAAATCTTCATGCGAATAAAAAAAACATCTTGCTTGTAGATGAGCAACTTTATAAATTACACCAAGTCAAATTTGAAGGATACAATATTATAGTTGTTCCTTCCGGTGAAAAAAATAAAACGCAATCTTGTGTCGATGATATCATCAATCAGTTATTACAATTACAATTGAATAAAGATGATTTTATTGTTGGTATTGGAGGAGGTGTTGTTACTGATATTACAGGTTACGTAGCATCTATTTATAAAAGAGGCATTAGGTTTGGATTGGTGCCAACTACAGTGTTATCAATGGTTGACGCAGCGATAGGTGGGAAAAATGGTATCAATGTTGGGTTACATAAGAATATGGTCGGGACTGTTTACCAGCCTGATTTTATTTTATACGATATTTCTTTTTTAGATACACTTGCTGATTCAGAATGGATAAACGGCTTTGCTGAAATTATTAAGCATGCTTGTATTTTGGATGCCTCTCTTTTTTCTTTTTTACAACAACATGAATTAACATCATTTCGAAAAGATAAGGATTTGTTGATGAAACTCATCATGCAAAATATAGACATTAAGTTTGAAGTCGTGCAATCGGATGTTAATGAAATCGGTAATAGAAAGTTGTTGAATTTTGGTCATACATTCGGCCATGCGATAGAAAATTTAAAGGGTATTTCTCATGGGGCGGCAGTGAGTATAGGTATGGTGATTGCGGCAAAAATTTCTGAATTATATGCAAACTTGCCTTCTTCTTCAATATTTCAGATTATCGATTTGCTCAAAAAATATGGGTTGCCTGTTACAATTGAAACTGATGATGTGACATTGTTTGAACAATTGATTTCGGATAAAAAAAGAACAGGTGATGAAATTCAGTTTGTTTTACTCAGAGAGATTGGCGATGCTATAATTAAAAATATTTCAATCTCTGCGTTAAAGTCATCGTATAAAGAAATGACGACATGATTGCTGTAATTACACCTTCGTTACTATCCGGTGAAATAAGTATTCCGCCTAGTAAAAGTGCCATGCAACGTGCTTGTGCATTGTCTCTATTAAACAAAGGAACTGCAATTATTTATAATCCCGGAAAAAGCAATGATGATATAGCCGCTTTGGATATCATTGAGAAACTAGGAGCTACCATTGAAAACAATTACAACAGCATAAAGATTATTAGTAATGGAGAAATTCAGCCGCCTGCATTTATAAATTGCCATGAAAGCGGACTCTCTTTGAGAATGTTTACACCAATCATTGCTATTTCCAATAATGCTGTATCTATAAGTGGTTCTGGAAGTTTGATGAAACGTCCTGTAGATTTGTTTAGCCATTTTTTTACTGAATTAGGCGTTGACATTAAATCTGAAAATGGATTGTTGCCTGTTGAAATAAAAGGTCCACTACAACCAGTTGATATCGAAATTGACGGCAGCAAGAGCTCTCAATATCTTACAGGTTTGTTATTCGCTTTTGCGAAAAAAGTTGATAGACTAACAATTATCGCTGCACGCAACTTAGTTAGTAAACCTTATATAGATTTGAGCTTGCAATTTTTACAGCATTTTGGGTATAAAGTGGTTAATGATCAATACGAGCGTTTTTATATTTATCCAACAACACAAATAAACAGAGATATTATATATACAGTTGAAGGAGATTGGAGTAGTGCTTCTTTTTTCATTGTGGCTGCTTTGATTGCAGGCGATTTGTCTTTATCAGGATTGGATGTAAACAGTTGCCAATCTGATAAAAAAATACTCGAAGTGCTTGATCAAATAAATGCTGATTATTATAAAGATGCAGATATTTTAAAAATTAAAAAATCAACAGCAATTAAGCCTTTCGAATTTGATGCTACTGATTGTCCAGATTTGTTTCCGCCTTTGGTATTACTGGCTTTGGCAGCAAATGGAAAATCTGTTATAAAAGGAGTAAGTAGATTGTACGACAAAGAAAGCAATCGTGCAGAAGCGTTGATGAATCAATTTTCTAAATTAGGTGCTGATATTTTTTTGATGGATGATAATATGATTATCAACGGAGGCAAAAAGTTAAAAGGAGGTGTTGTAAATTCGCAACATGATCACAGAATAGCAATGGCCTTGGCCATAGCTGGCTTGATGTCATCAGCTGAAGTGGTTATTGAAGATGCGGAATCGGTTAATAAATCATTTCCGGAATTTTTTAATTTATTACAAGATTGTGGCGGGACAGTTACATTAAAAACATAAACTCATTTTCATGAATAGCTTTGGCAGAATTTTCAGAATCAGCATTTTTGGTGAATCTCATGGTCCAATGGTTGGGATTACGATTGATGGTGTCTTGCCCGGTATAGAATTGACGATGGCAGATTTTGAAGATAAATTGCAAAGAAGAAAAGGTGGTATTTTACCCGGAACAACACCAAGAAAAGAAGAGGATACGCCCATCTTTGTTTCCGGATTATTTAATGATAAAACAACAGGTGCGCCTTTGACCATCGTCTTTGAAAATAAAAATGTAATCAGCAAAGATTATGAGGAATTAAGAAAGATACCACGTCCAGGGCATGCTGACTTCGTGGCTTCACAAAAATTTAATGGGTTTGAAGATTATAGGGGAGGTGGACATTTTAGTGGCAGACTTACACTTTGCTTGGTTGCTGCCGGTGTTGTGGCAGAGAAAATCATCAGCCATTTTTCTCCTTCAGTAAACATACAATCTTCTATTATTGAAATTGGAGGAGACAAAGAAATCGAATCTGCCATTCAAAAAGCTATTGATGCGCAAGATAGTATTGGTGGCATTCTTGAATGTAAAATATCCAATCTTCCAATTGGTGTTGGTGAACCTTTTTTTGATTCTTTGGAATCTTTAATCAGTCATGCTGTATTTGCGATTCCTGCCGTAAAAGGAATTGAATTCGGCTCAGGGTTTCATGCAGCTAAAATGAAAGGTAGTGAACACAATGATGCGCTCATTGATGAGTCAGGAAAATATGCGTCTAACCATGCAGGTGGTATTGCCGGCGGTTTATCAAATGGGAATGATGTTGTTTTCAGAATAGCTGTAAAACCAACCTCATCAACTCCTCAAGTTCAAAACTCTTTAAACACACACAGCGGTGAGGTGGAATCATTCTCAATTAAAGGACGTCATGATTTATGCATCGCATTGAGAGTGCCGCCGGTTTTGGAATCGGTGAGTGCTTGTGTGATAGCGGATGCATTGTTGATAAAATTATAAATAATAAAAAAGCCCTGAATTAAGATTCAAGGCTTTTTTGTTGTTATTAATTTTGTTTATTGAAGAAGTAAAACAGTTCCTCTTTTCTCTATAATTTTTCCATTTTGAAATCTGCCTTTAACGGACCAAACATAAGTTCCCATTGGTTGCTTTTTCCCTTGATATGTTCCATCCCATCCTTTCAACCATTTGTTGGTTTGGAAAATTAATTGTCCGTATCTGTTGAAAATTCTGAAGTAATCCGTACTTGCTACTTTAACTGGGATTGCTCTAAAGAAATCATTTAATCCATCACCATTAGGTGTAAACGAAGTAGGAACATAGTATCCTGAGTCTAGGTAAGTCCTTACAAAAACTGTGTCATAACCCAGGCAATGTCCACCTGCTGTAACTATTAAAGTAAATAATTGATCATTTTGAATGGTGATGAAAGGATTACTGATTCCTGGATTGCTGAAGAAATTAGCTGGACTCCATTGGTAACTATCACCTCCACTTGCATTCAATTGCAATGGATAGTTTATTTGTGCAATTGTATCTCTACCTGCAAATGCCGGTACTGGTGGTTGTAAAGTTACCAATACTTCATCTGTTACAGCATAATTACATCCATAGTTATCTGTAACCGTTAGAGTGTACACTTGTGTGGTGGTAGGACTTACAGTAGTAATATGGTCATTTGGAGTACTGCAAGAACTAGCTGGAGACCAACTGTAATTTACGGTACCAGAAGTATCTCTTAC
>CANGEZ010000162.1 GCA_947452875.1 Chitinophagaceae bacterium | reverse complement strand
TTCATTAAAAAAAATCAAAAACACATCATGAAAAAAATAATAATAATGGTTGTATTCGCTTTTGTAATGAGCATTTCATACAATTACGCACAAGTGGCTCAATTCAATAATGAAAATACAACTTCAAGTAAAACCAATCCTTTACAAGGACTGAGAAAAGCCAACTTTACTGAGCTTGATCCTTCAAAGCCGTTGATGCTGGATGGTGTATCAACGCCGGTGTATACCGAAAATCTTACACTGGTAGAAGGTGAAGATTTTATGAAAGTGATGAGCAATGGTGATTATTTTCCGGATATCTATATCGACAGCAACAAAGAAGTAAAAGCATTTGTACTCAGAAAAGCAACTGATCTTGAAAAAAGTAAGATGGTAAGAATGCAAACAGATGCGGAAATGCCTCGCAAGTCTGATTTGTTGGGTAAACCGGCTTTGCCTTTTTCAGTTACAGACATCAACGGCAATAACTATTCTCTTGAAAGTCTAAAAGGAAAAGTGATCGTTATCAATTTCTGGTTTGTGGAATGTAAGCCTTGTGTAATGGAAATGCCTGAATTGAATAAGCTGGTTGAAAAATTTAATAACAAGGATGTCGTTTTTCTTGGATTTGCCATGAATGAAAAAGATAAAATTGAACAATTTTTAAAGAAAACAAAATACAAATACAATATCATTCCCGGAGCTAAAGATGTTGTTGGTACTTACGGCGTAACCTCATTTCCCATGCATATTGTGATTGATAAAAACTCAATCATAACTTTTGCGGTAAATGGCTTAGGGCCTACGACGATTGAGGATTTGGAGAAAGCGATTGGGGGGTTGGTGGAGTAGTTATAACCGCAGCGTCACGGAGAATCGGGAGTTTACGCAGAGGGTGGTGGTTATAATGAAAAATGAAAAATGTAAAATATTGAATGTAAAATGTAAAAGTAGGATTTAGGAAATCAAAATTTCATTTTCTCATGAATTATAATCTCTGCGTAAACTCATTTAACTCCATTCTCTGCGGTAAAAAAAATCGTGAATTCGTGGCGAACTAACACACACAATCAACTTCCCCCTTTGGGGGATTGAGGGGGCTTTCCTCCCGGCATACTACCAATCAACTCCCTCGTATACTCATCTTTCGGATTGAAGAAAATCTCATTTGCATCCCCTTGTTCAACAATTTTTCCAGCTTTCATTACAATGATACGATCGCTGATGTAATGCACAACTGAAAGATCATGTGAAATGAACAGCGAAGTAAACTGATACTTGGCTTTCAATTCATTGATAAGATTTAGTACTTGTGCTTGCACACTTACATCTAATGCCGACACACTTTCATCAAAAACCATAATCGAGGGTTCTGTTGATAACGCTCTGGCAATACATATTCTTTGCCGCTGTCCACCACTGAACTGATGAGGATATTTATTGAATTGATCAGCGTTTAAACTGACTTGCTCCATTAATGAAATGGCTTTTTCTTTACGCTGATTTTTGTTGCCAAACAAACCATGCACTTTCATGGGTTCGGTAATCGCATCGCCAATGGTGAGTCTGGGATTTAATGAACCATAAGGATCCTGAAAAACGATTTGTAATTCCTTGCCTTTTTTTATCGAATGATCTTGATTGTTGATGTTAATGCCGTTGATTTTTATGAAGCCGCTGTTGGGTTTTATTAATTGTAATATCGCTCTGCCTAAAGTTGATTTGCCGCAACCACTTTCACCAACAATACCAATCGTTTCCTGTGCATATACATTGAAACTTACATCATCAATTGCCTTGTGATAGGACGTGACTTTGCCCCAAATATTTTTTGTTGAAGGATAATGAACTTTTAATGAATCCACAGAGATTATAGGCTCGGTAAAATTTCTATTTATAGCAGCAAAATTATTTTCTTCTTCATCAAACTTTATTTCATTTTCTGTGGATAAGAAATCGCTTAACACAGGAAGTTTTTTGCCTTTTAATTCAGGACTTGGTTTGCACATCAATAATCCTTTCGTGTATGCGTTACCGGGATGAAGCAATATATCACGAGCATTTCCACTTTCAACAATATTTCCTTTGTATAAAACGACTATATCATCGGCTACATCATTTACCAATCCTAAATCATGAGTTATCAATAACACCGACATGTTGTATTGTACTTGCAGTTTCTTCAGCAATATCATAATGCTTTTTTGAACCCTTACATCCAGAGCGGTAGTAGGTTCATCAGCAATCAATAATTTTGGATTGCAGGCAATTGCCATGGCAATCATCACTCTTTGTTTTTGTCCGCCGCTGATTTGATGGGGATAGGAATTGAAAATTTTCTCCGGATTGGCTAATTCTACTTCTGTAAACAATTGCACCGTATTTTCTTTGGCTGCTTGCTTAGATATTTTTTTATGATGAATTAATATTTCTGTGACTTGCTTTCCACATTTGATAAGCGGATTTAGGGCAGTCATCGGTTCCTGAAATATCATCGAAATCTGATGCCCACGAATATCAGAAATGGATTTGTTGTTTAAGGAAGTTAGTTCGGTTGGATTCTCATTTGTGTTGAAAATGATATTACCGGAAACGCTTACTCCTTCAGGTAATAATTGAAGTATTGATAATGCAGTTAATGATTTTCCCGAACCGCTTTCTCCAACAATAGCGGTGAATTTTCCGGGCTCAATTTGAAATGAAATTTCATTTACGGCTTTAAAAATCTCATTAGACTTTTTAAAACTAATGCTTAGATTTTTTATGTCCAGTAAAGGTTGCATGAGTGAATTCAAAAGTTAAAATTCAAAATTAAAAATAAGCATGAAAGAAAACGGGAAATGATTTTTTTAAAAATTTAGAATTTAAGATGTCTAACGGTTTGTCCATTGTTGATCAATTGTTTTAATGAATCAACACCTACTTTCAAATGACGCTCCACAAATTGTGCAGTTACGGACATATCGCTCGCTTCTGTTTTTACACCTTCGGGAACCATAGGAGAATCGCTGACCAACAACAAAGCGCCAGTTGGAATTTTATTATAAAAACCTACTGTAAAAATAGTAGCTGTTTCCATATCGATGGCATAAGCTCTTACTTTTTGAAGGTAATCTTTAAATGCTTCATCATGTTCCCAAACTCTTCTATTGGTGGTATAACAAACGCCTGTCCAGTAATCACATTCATATTCTCTGATGGTAGTAGAAATAGCTTTTTGTAAAGCGAAAGCAGGAAGTGCAGGAACTTCTGCAGGGAAGTAATCATTACTTGTACCTTCTCCTCTTATAGCGGCAATCGGCAAAATCAAATCTCCGATTTTATTTCTTTTTTTAAGTCCTCCGCATTTGCCCAAGAACAAAACGGCTTTAGGGCTAATCGCAGTTAGCAAATCCATGATGGTTGCACTACCCGGACTGCCCATACCAAAATTGATGATGGTAATGTTATCTGCAGTGGCGCATTGCATAGGTCTGTCGGCACCTACAATTTCCACATTATTCCACTCAGCAAATAACTTTACATAATTGGAAAAATTGGTCAGCAAAATATATTCACCGAAATTATCCAATTGTTGTCCGGTATATCTAGGCAGCCAGTTGGCAACGATTTCTTCTTTTGTCTTCATGTGATAAAATATTTGATTTCAATATTTTCAAACCTCATTTGAAAATTATTAATAAATATACAAAAATAGTTTTGAGGCTTACTGAATAAAGTTCAGTGTGACTGAAGAAACATCAGCGTTTTTCAAATTCTATTTGAATTTACATAGATAATTTTGATTTCTAAAACTTACCCTTATGAACAAAAAATTGATTTACTTTTCGTTTGTTTCCATTTTGTTTTTTTCTTGTAAAAAATCGACTATTGAAAAAGAAACTTTTGATATCACAGATAAAACTATATCAAGAACCGAGATCGACAATTTTATCAAACAAGAAATTTACAATCATCATCAATTTGAATGGAATAAAGCATCTGATGAAATGATCAATAGTGCATTGAATTATTCTGACCATATTTTATCAGTTGGATATACAACAGGAAAAATAGCATCATTTGATAAAAACATCTCTTCAATCAATATCAATGATGCGGAATGGCAAAAAGTTCGCCAACAAATTATCAATTTGATATTGCAATCAGAACAACAACTAAACAAGCAATTGACAATGGCAGACATTATGCCATGGCAAGAAAAAGTACTTCCTGTAATTGATGTCATTGTAAAAAATCCTGCTACAATAAAATTATTGCGTAATTCTAAATTTGTCAGGTATGCAGAGCCGTTAGGTTATGAACCTGAGGATGTATTTATCACGTCTCAAAGAGAAAATTTGCCTGATAATGCATCTTCCAGTGGATGTGGGAGTAATACGGCAACATTAGATTTGGTTCAAAATATGGATTATGTGAATATTTCTCCTTCATCAAAACAATCATGGAATTATATTTATCACAACATACCCAGAGCCTGGAGCAAATCAACAGGAGTTGGCACAAAAGTTTTTTTCATAGACACTGGTTGTGAATTTGATCAAGAAAACTTGGGATCAGCCTTTAATCAAGGTGCATCAACTGGAAGAACCATTGAAAAAATTGTGACCTTACCTCGTGAAACTTTTTTAGGTATTAATACGGGTCCCATTGAAACTGCTGATGATGGATGTGGTCATGGAACTGCTATGGCAGGGGCTTGTGGCGCTCCAAGAGGTATAGATGGTAATGCATGCGGAGTCGCTTATAATTGTAATCTGGTTACTTGCAGAGCAGCAGCGGATGTTTATCTCGATGAAAGCAGAGAAGCCAAAGGTGTGGCAGATGCTTTCACGAATGCAGGCAATAGGGCAGATGTAAAAATCATCAGTATGAGCATGGGGCGTATCACTTCAAGTTCTCAAATTAAAGATGCAGTTTTGTATGCGTATGGAAAAGGTAAATTGATATTTTGTGCAGCGGGTACTTCATTCAGTTGGACCAGCGGTTGGGCTGGTGTCATTTTTCCGGCATCAATGACTGAAGTGAATGCTGTAACAGGAGTAAGAGATAATAGTTCGATTACCACTTGTACAGATTGTCACAGTGGAAGTGAAACAGATTTTACAATTGTTATGGAGCGTTTCATGGATTACAGAAAACCACTGACCTTAGCTATGAGTGGAGATGTGCCTTCAACAATAGGAGGATCTTCTGTTGCAACTGCCACTGCGGCTGGTATCGCAGCTTTGGTATGCTCAAAATTTCCAACGTACACTCGGGATCAAATTTTAAATAAACTCATTCAAACTAGTGCCAATTACCCAACAAGAAATACATCACTAGGCTGGGGGAATTTGAATGCGGATGCGGCGACTAATTAGCCCCCTCAATCCCCCGAAGGGGGAAGTGAAAAAGAATTTGTGTTACTTTGTGGCAGAAGAAAAATGTAAAATATCCAATAGCCTGCCCCGATGCCTCGGGGTAAAAGTTGCATTTAGGAAATCAAATTTTCATTTTCTCATGTATTAAAAATCATATCCTCAACCTTTGTGTTT
>CANGEZ010000161.1 GCA_947452875.1 Chitinophagaceae bacterium | reverse complement strand
TGTAACTCATGTCTAACCTTATCAATAGTAGTGCCGTAAATAAAATCTTTGATCCCTTTGTGGCCATGAGCGCCGATTACAAGCATTTCTGCATTTTCTTCTTTAATGATTCTGATTAATTCTTTCGATCTTTCTTTAAATCCAAGAACGCCTTTTACTTTGTATCCTTTGTCTTGCATCTGCTTAACGATTACGGATAAACGCTCTCTGTCTTTATCGGTTTCGTAATCTGCGGTAATGTCTCCATGTAGTTTTGCTGCTGGACTTTCAACTATATGAATTAAAATAAACTCTTTGTTTTTGCCAGCCTGGCTAATGGCTCCTGAAATTAATTTGAAATCATTATCACTAAAATCAAGGGCCACAGCGATTTTATTGTATTCAGGAATGAGGAATTCATTCTTTGATGGCACTTCAGGATGCATTTCAATGGAAGCCGATAAATGATTTTTCTTTACAATAGGGAATAATAAAATGTAAATTAAAAGTGCTGTAAATAAAAGCAAAGCAACTATGACTAGGGCTTTTATGAATGTTGAATCTGTAATTGAAAAGTATGAAGCTGTTTCATCAAAAAGCAATTTAGCATTCAGAAAAATAAGTAATGCAGCGATAGACCATCCTATAATTTGTACCCAAGGTTTTATAGCAAATTCTTTCATCGTTTTTTTATCGCTCACAAAATGAATAAGTGGGATAACGGCAAAGCCCAATTGCACACTAAGAATAACCTGACTAAAAATCAGCAAACTATCAACATCATCTTCACCGGTTATTGCAATGAATATAATGGCAGGGATAATCGCCACTAATCTAGTGATGAGTCTTCGTAACATCGGATTGATACGAATGCTGAGATAGCCTTCCATTACAATTTGTCCAGATAAAGTTCCTGTTATGGTTGAGCTTTGACCTGATGCTATTAATGCAATTGCAAATAGGGTAGATGCAAAATTATTACCTAGAACAGGTGACAACAATTCATGCGCTTTTTTGATTTCACCAACATCAGTCCTGCCTGTTTTAAAAAAAACAGTTGCCGCAAGGATGAGTATCGCTGCGTTAATCAGAAATGCAGCATTTAATGCAATGGTACTATCAATCACACTCCATTTTAAAGCTTCTTTGATTCCCTTATTATCTCTTTTGATTTTTCGGGTTTGAATTAATGAAGAATGTAAATAAAGATTATGAGGCATTACGGTAGCGCCAATCATTCCGATGGCAATATATAAAGCAGTTTCTTTTGGAAGCTTTCCTAATATGCCTTCTTGATGATAAAGTGTTGATGCATCAGGTAACGAAGGCATAAATCCTTTTAATATAGCATGAATCGGAGGATGTGCAATGATGATATTAATCAGAAAAGAAAATGCGATGATACCTATCAGCATGATGATAAATGCTTCAATTTTTCTCATGCCTAATCGCTGTAAGTAAAGTAGTAAAAATGTATCCAGCACTGTAATACTAACTCCAATTAAGAGGGGCAATCCGAATAATAATTGTAATCCAATCGCCATGCCTAGTACTTCTGCAAGATCTGTTGCGGCGATAGCAATCTCTGCCAGCAGCCAAAGAATGAAATTGATTTTCTTCGGGTATGATTCCCTGTTAGCTTGTGCAAGATCTCTTCCTCTTACAATTCCTAGACGTGCACTAAAACTCTGTAACACAATAGCCATGAAGTTGCTAGCCAATAAAACCCAGATTAATGTAAACCCGTATTTACTGCCGCCTGCCAAATCAGTAGCCCAATTGCCAGGATCCATATAGCCAACACTAACCAAATAGGCAGGTCCAATAAAGGAAAATATTTTCTTCCAACCGGGTTTTGTATTCGTCATGTCAACAGACTCATGAATCTCTCCTAAGGATTTATTGTTATGTGATAATTCCGGCATTTGAGTTTTTGAAATGATTTTTACAAATCTAATTCTTATTCAATTAAATTTTCACCGCAATCGATTGTTTGCATTTTTTACTCTTTTGTTGTTTTAATATGTAAACGATACACATTTATTTAAAAAAAATCGGTTTATATTGCAGTCTTAAAATAGTAAAGAATGGATTTTAAAAATTACAAAATTCCTTATCCTGTAGCCAGCGAATACAAAAAGCCGATTTCTTATTTCTCAATGGAGTTTGCTGTGCATCAGCCTCTTAAAATTTATAGCGGTGGACTTGGTTATTTAAGTGGTTCTCATTTGAGAAGTGCATATGAACTTAGACAAAACCTAATTGGTATTGGAATTTTATGGAAATATGGCTATTACGATCAGGCCAGAAATCAAGACCAAACTTTACAAATTCAGTGGAATGAAAAACTATATAGTTTTTTAGAAGATACGGGTATTAAGTTTCAAATCGAAATCCATGGCCATCCTGTTTGGGTAAAGGCTTGGTATTTGAATCCTGAAACTTTTAAATCTGCTCCATTGTTTTTATTGAGTACAGATGTTCCTGAAAATGATTACATCTCTCAAACTATTTCTCATCGCTTATATGATGCGAATGTGGCTACAAAAGTGGCACAATTTATCTTGTTAGGTGTTGGTGGTGCTAAGCTAATTGATGAACTTAATTTCAAACCTGAATTGTATCATTTGAATGAAGCGCATGCGGTAAGTTCTGCTTTCTATCTGCATAAAAAATATGGCAGTATGGAAGAAGTAAGAAAGAGAATGGTATTTACCACTCACACTCCTGAAGAAGCAGGCAATGAAAAACATGACTTGCATCTTTGCGAAAAAATGGGTTATTTCTGTGGAATGCCGCTCGATCAAGTAAGAGAAATTGCTGGCACATCAGATGATAAATTCAATCATTCTCTTGCGGCATTACGCTATGCAAAATTATCAAATGGGGTAAGTCAACTTCATGGTGAAGTGAGTCGTTTGATGTGGGAAAAATATGATGGAATTTGTGATATCACTGCCATAACCAACGCACAAAACTGGCAGTATTGGGCAGATAAACAATTGTACAAATTCATGGAAAATAAAGATGAACCTGGTTTTCAAGATAGGAAACGTCATCTTAAAAAAAGAGCCATGGAAATCGTAGCTGATCAAACTGGCAAGTTGCTAAATCCTGATGTGTTTACAATAGTTTGGGCAAGAAGATTTGCAGGTTATAAAAGAGCCGAATTGTTGACTAGAGATCAACCTCGTTTTAAAGCTTTAATGAGCAACACTAAATATCCTGTTCAGTTTGTGTGGGCAGGTAAGCCTTATCCATTGGATTATCCGGCAATTAGTGATTTCAATTATCTTGTCAACTTAAGTAAAGACTATAAAAATGTCGCGGTTTGTACAGGATATGAACTCGGCTTGAGTAAAAGATTGAAGCAGGTTTCTGATGTTTGGTTAAACAATCCTCGAGTACCTAGAGAGGCTAGTGGTACAAGTGGCATGACCGCTGCAATGAATGGATCAGTGAATTTCAGTACCAATGATGGATGGATCAGAGAATTTATCAATCATGGCAACAATGGTTTTGTAGTGCCTATTGCTGATTATGATAACATGACAGTTCAGGAACAAGATGATTACGATATGAATTCATTATTCGATATTTTGGAAAATCAAATTCTTCCTATGTATTATGATAATCAGCATAACTGGAGAGAAATCGTAATGAATGGTATGCGTGATGTTCGTTGGCAATTTGACAGTAATAGAATGGCAAAAGAATATTATGAAATCATGTACAAATAAAAAATTTCAAACAAATAAAAAAGGGATTGATAGATTCAATCCCTTTTTTATTTACTGTCATTTTAGATTAATTTGAATATTCTGTAGTTGATACAACTTTTGAACTCATGGTCATGCCCATTGATTCCATTGTCATTTTAATGTCGCCATCATTTACAACTTTAATAACCTGACCAGTTTTAGTGTTTACAGTTCTGGTTTCGGTGGAACTTAGGTCCATGCCCATTGTTATAGTAGTACCCTGCATATCCTGTTCAGTTGAGCCCAAAATCGTGGCGTTGACTTTTATAGTTGCGATGTCTTTATCTGTTGAAATCCACTTGAAAGTTTTTTTAGTAGTCAATCCTTTTTCAACTGTTGAATCGCTCCATGAATCTCCAATTTTGGTATTTGCAGGAATGACTAAAAATGCATCCATTACACCCTGATTTTGATTTGTAGACATTGAAAACATTCCAGAACCGCTGTTGTCTCCTTTATTATTTTCACTTAAAGACTTAACTTCTCCGGTTAACTTATCAAGTGATAATGTATCAGTAACATTTAACCTGGCACTAGCTTTTTGTCCAATTTCTGAATTTTTATCTTCTGGTTTGTCTGAGTCAAAGGTCATGTTTTGACCCATGCCATCAACTAACATTTTCATTTTTACGGGAGTGTATGTGATGGTATATGATTTTGCATTTTCATCAATCACTTTAATTTCAAAATCGGTGTTATTGTCCGTTTTCATGGTTCCCATGCCGAGATCCATATCCATAGACATAGCTGTTTTTGCAGTAATTTTTTGTCCTTTTGTTAGCTTGATGCCTTTAGGCGTTTGAGCAAATGCGCTTGCTGAAATTAGCATTAAACTGAACAGGATTGTTTTTTTCATTTTATGAGTTTTTATAATTTGGGCAAAGATAGTAGATTTCCTCATTCCTAGCCTTGGCCTTATGGCGAAGGCTAGGAATGAGGAATGCTTGGAAATAAAAAAGAGCCCTTTTTAAGAGGCTCTTTTTAAAATAGATGAAATGCAATCTTATCCGATAACTGTTACATTAACAGCGTTCATTCCTTTTTTTCCATTTTGCAATTCGAATTCAACTTTGTCGCCTTCTTTAATCTCGTTGATTAAACCACTTACGTGTACGAAAGTTTCTTTGTCTGAATCGTCATGTCTGATGAAACCGAATCCTTTTTCAGCATTGAAAAACTTTACGGTTCCTTGATTTTTTGTGTCCATTTTAAATTGTATTGTATTAATAAAGGACAAATGTAAACTTTTATAACCAATATCTCAGATATATTTAAGAATCCTTTTAAATGACAATGGATTATTAGCTTACACTTCCTCGGCATATGAACTCACTGGTTCGCATGTACAAACCAGATTTCTGTCGCCATAAGTGTTATTCACTCTGCTTACAGAAGGCCAGAATTTGTTGGCTTTAACATACTCCAGAGGAAATGCCGCTTTAGTTCTTGAATATGACTGATTCCACTCGTCACTAAGTACAACTTGTTGAGTATGTGGTGCATTTTTTAAAGGGTTGTCTACTTTGTCTGATTTACCCTCTTCAATTTCTCTTATTTCTTTTCTGATATTGATTAATGCATCACAGAATCTGTCTAATTCGGCTTTGTCTTCACTTTCTGTTGGTTCAATCATGATGGTTCCTGCCACAGGGAAACTTAATGTAGGAGCATGGAAATTATAATCCATCAATCTTTTGGCCACATCTTCAGCTTCAATTCCTGCCGATTGTTTGAAAGGACGTAAGTCGATGATGAACTCATGAGCACAAGTGCCATTTTTTCCGGCGTATAAAATTTTATATTCTTTTTCTAATCTCGCTCTCAT
>CANGEZ010000160.1 GCA_947452875.1 Chitinophagaceae bacterium | reverse complement strand
CCAGCACTCACAGAAAGCTGATGAACCTCGCCAGCGGAAAAATGAAAAATAAAGTCGTGAATAAAATGTTTACCGCATGGACCAAAACCAGAGGTGAACTGCATTTCAGCGATAAATCTTTCAACCAGCTTTGGAAAGAAAGACGTAAAAAATAAATTGCATTTTTTAATCAGCTCAAGCCGGATTTAATATATATGCTTACCATTTATTCCGAACATACTTCTCCCCGACTTGAATATATCTGCAATGTGTTGTTTAAAGAACAATTAGGAATAGACTATTCCATTTCTAATAATGCTGATTCACTTGATGGAAATTTTGTCATTAATTATTCAACCCAACGTTTATCTGTAAACGCTTTTCAAATCATTCCGTATGGTTTGCTATTTGAAAAAAATATTCGTGAACAAGAGATAGATATTTTTCGTTTCAATAGTTTGATCAACGAGAATAAAAAACTAACTGCCTTTTTTGAAAGCCCTTCCTCCAATTTTCCTTTTGATATTTTTAGTGCTGCTTTTTATCTGTTGAGTCGATACGAGGAATATTTACCTTATGAAAAAGACAGCTATGGCAGGTTTTCGCATAAACAATCTCTTGCGTATCAAAACGAATTTTTAGAAATACCGTTGGTGAATATCTGGATTCAAGAGTTGAAACAAGCGTTGATACTAAAATTTAATAGCATTGCATTCAAAGAACCTGAATTCAAAACCATATTGAGTTATGATATTGATATCGCCTGGTCTTACAAGAATAAAGGATTATTAAGAAACATTGGTGGGTTTTTAAAAGACTTTGATGTAGACAGATTGAAAGTCATGTTGGGTTTGAAAAAAGACCCTTTTGACGCTTATGAATTCATGGATGGTTTGCATAAAGATATCCATACAGAAATTATTTATTTTTTCCTGGTTGCGCAAAGCATCAGCAAATACGACAAGAATATTTCCCCTGAGAACAAAGAGATGAAACAGCTGATAGCATCCACTTCAGCAAAATACAAAGTCGGTTTGCATCCTTCCTGGAAGAGTAATAACTATCAGACTATTCTTAACAATGAAAAAGAAGCAATTGAAAATATTTGTGGAAAACATATTTCTTGCTCCCGTCAGCATTACATACAGTTTAAATTACCAGATACATTCGACAATTTAATCAAATCCGGTATTGAAAAGGATTTCAGCATGGGATATGGAAGCATCAATGGTTTCAGGGCTTCATTTGCAGGGAGTTTTTACTGGTATCATTTGAAAAAAGAACAAACAACTTCACTTCGATTGTTTCCTTTTTGTTTTATGGATGCGAATAGTTTTTATGAGCAATATCAAGATGCAAAAACTACATCAATAGAATTAATGCATTACAAAACCGAATGTCAAAAAGTAAATGGATTGTTCATCTCCATTTTTCACAATAATTTTTTGGGAACTGACAAACAATTTGCAGGCTGGTCAGCCATGTATGCTGAATTTATATCTCAGCTTCAGTAATCATATCTTCTTTATCTCTTCTCACACTATAGTTTACAAGATAAACGCCAATCAGCGTAATGATGGTTCCGATCACAATAGATATGGTGAGTTTTTCTTTCAATATAATAGCTGCAATGATCATGGCCACAATTGGATTGACATAAGCATATAAAGATGAAATGGCTACAGGCAATCTTTTCAATGAATAAATAAATGCGATGAAGCTGATAACAGAACCGACAATAACTAAATAAGAAATGGAAAGCCACGTCTTTTTTGAAATAGCTGCCAATGGAATAGGATCTTGAGCGATATGAGCGAAGACAAATAACATGGCTGAACCTATCACCATCTGCCATCCCATTCCAAAGTATGGATCAACTGAAAGATGATGCCTCGACAAAAACACAGTGCCTAAACTCCACGATAACATGGCAATTATAGAAAGTATCAAACCGAAAAATAAATTTGGATCTACATGCGTAAACATATTTTCATAAAACACAAAACCCACACCTCCGATTCCGATTAACAAGCCTACAAAAGTCATAACCGAAACATCTCTTTTCTTATAAAAAATCCATTCAATCAGCACTACTGATAAAGGATACAATGCGCCAATCAAAGAAGCCAATCCTGTGGGTATGTATTTTAATCCCCAAGTACTTAAGCCATTTGCCGACAAAAACATCAGCGCAGCCATAACAGCAATAGATTTAAAATCTTTTACTGTTGGTAATGGCGATTTTTTTACCAATAAAAAATAGCTTAAAAAGATAGTGCCGGCTAAAAATTGTCTGATGTAAGTAAGTTGCAGCGCAGGTATTTCAGAAATAGCAATCTTACTCGCAACCCATGAAGTACCCCATAGTATTGAAGTTGCCGTTAGCGCGAGGTATGCTTTACCGTTGGGTTGTTTGTTTTGCAATGTTATTAGGCCCCCTTAGTCCCCCAAAGGGGGATTTTGATTATGTTTTGTTGGTTATCCTTCTTTATTTCTTATTCTTATTTTCTTATTATTTATTTTTTCGCCACTAACACAAAGCTTCACGAATTGGTTTCACGCAAAGCTCGCAAGGGAGCAAAGCCGCGAAGGTGTTTTCATTTCCCCCTTCGGGGGAACAAGGGGGCTGCCACTTCCTTATTCCTTATTTTTACTTTCTTATTATTTATTCCCTAGTGCTTAAAATGCCGCTGCCCCGTTATCACCATCACCAAATTATGATCCTTGCAATAGTTGATGGAATCAGCATCTCTGATGGAACCGCCGGGTTGAATATAGGCTTCAATTCCTGTTTCATGGGCTATTCTCACGCAATCATCAAAAGGAAAAAATGCATCACTCGCCAATACAGCACCTTTTAAATCAAATTGAAACTGATGTGCTTTTTCAATTGCATGACGCAAGGCATCGATACGACTAGTTTGTCCGCAGCCTTTACCAATCAGTTGTTTGTTTTTGATTAAAGCAATAGCATTACTTTTTAAATGCTTACAAACCAAGTTGGCAAAAATCAAATCTTCTTTTTCATGTTGAGTAGCCACTCTTCCGCCTTCTTCTTTCCATTCTGTAAAATTGCCTTTGTCATTTTCTTGCATCAATACGCCGTTGAGTAAAGATTTGATTTGAAAATCAGGAAGTGAATATTCACGAAGTTGTAATAAGATTCTGTTTTTCTTTGACTTTAAAATTGACAAAGCTTCATTGTTGTAAGAAGGTGCAATTAACACTTCGAAAAACAATTCATTGATAGCGGTTGCTGTTTCTGCATCAATTTCTGCATTGCAAACCAATACACCACCGAAAGCACTTTCTGGATCGCCAGCCAAAGCCAAGTCCCAAGAAGCTTTTACAGAAATTCCCTGAGCAACACCACAAACGTTGGTATGTTTAATAATAGCAAATGTAGTGGCATCAAACTCTTTGATGATTTGAATAGCAGCATCTACATCCACTAAATTATTGTAAGAAAGTTCTTTGCCATTTAATTGCGTAAACACTTCATTTAGATTACCATGAAATGAAGCCGACTGGTGCGGATTTTCACCATAACGCAATACTCTTTTTTCTTTGTTGAATGGGGTAACAAATGCTGATTGATTGAAATAATTTGAAATCGCATTGTCGTAATGACTGCATACATCAAATGCTCTCACGGCGAAATATCTTCTTTGTTCGTAAGTAGTTTGTGCTTGTTGATTAGAAAGTATTTCATTCAACAACACATACTCATCTTTAGAAGCGACAACCGTTACATCCTGATGATTTTTTGCAGCGGCACGAATCATCGATGGACCGCCAATGTCAATCTTTTCAATAATTGGACTTTCATCGCCGTCAGTTTTTCCTTCGAAGCTTTTTACAGTTTCTTCAAAAGGATATAGATCTACAATCACCAAATCAAATTCAGGAATCTGGTATTGTTGCATTTCCTGTTGATGGGTTTCATCAGAACGCTTGCCTAAAATTCCTCCAAACACCAATGGGTGCAATGTTTTTACACGACCACCTAAAATAGAAGGAAAGCCTGTAAGATTTTCAACCGGAATACAAGGCACGTTTAATTTCTCAATAAAATCTCTGGTGCCACCGGTACTATAAATCGTTACACCTTGTGTATGTAGTGTGTTAACAATAGATTCCAAACCATCTTTATAAAAAACAGAAATAAGTGCTGATTTAATTTTTTTCATTTGATAAATGCAAAGTCAAAATTTAAAAGTAAAAATTCAAAATTGATGATGGTTTATCTTTTTACTTTTGACTTATTGATTTTTAATTTTTACAACAAACGCTCCATCATCTTGTACCGTAAAGCAGTGCAAATGTAGTGAGTCGCACTCTTTTTTCCACTTGGATATTTTCCACAAACTATTAGATGCAGCAAAAATTATTTTTTGACATTTGATTTTTTCTTTCAAGTCAGAAATGTTGAATTTTGGATTGTCCGTAAGTAGCAAATAATCAACACGCAAAAGTGTATCAACATTGAATGTCGAGTTTATTATGGCCATTCTCTTCCCGTAAAAATTGAGTATTACATTATTGTTATCATTTGTTATTGAAGTTGACTTATCTGGCTGTACCCGAAAATATTTTCGAGTTGGTACTACATAAAAATTAAGAGCTGATTTGTTTGTAAGAAGATTACGATCTGATAGAAAAGAATATTCATTTCCAACTATCAAATCAATGTTGTGAGATTTAGGAATATTATAGACAACCAAAACCCTTTGCTGTAGCCACTTGTACTTAGCCATGGATTGAAAGGAGCAGAACATAGTTAGTAATAACAGCGACCATTTTAAACAAACCTTGTTTTTCAGCAACAAAAAAAACACTATCAAAATCGCAATCGCATACAACAGCAATGTAGTTTGTACATCAGCATAAATAAAATCAATCACTGCTCCGAGAAATTTGCTGATGATTAGAATCCATTTGTTCATCAAAATAATTGAAGCATCAACCCATTTTCCAATTAACAATGCAAAAGTCTGAAACCCTGAAAAACACAGCAATACAATCTCTTCAAATAAAATGATTGTAGATAAAGGAACCGCCACCAAATTGCTCAACAGAAAATAAGTAGGAAACTGATGAAAATAAAAAAGACAAATGGGGAAAGTAATAATTTGAGCAGCGATAGTGATAGATGTCATTTCCCAGATTTTTCTCAGCACATAATTATTCAATGAAATCAATTGCTGAATTGGTTTTTGTAGCCAAATGATTCCAATTATCGCAAAATAACTCAATTGAAATCCGACATCCCACAAAAAATATGGATTGTAACAAAGCAATAAAAACGCAGAAGCAGCCAATGAATTATAAATAGAAGATTTTCTGTTGAGCATATTGCCCAAGATGATACAAGTGAACATTACCGCACTTCTTAGTACAGAAGCTGAAGCGCCGGTCATTAATGAAAAAATCCACAAGCAACTTAAAAGAATGATTGCTTTTATAAAACGATTGCTTTTTACAATCGGCATTCTTTCCAGCAACCAAAATAATACCATGTAGATCAAACCCAAATGCAATCCTGAAATGGCGATGATATGAACAACACCGGTATTGCTATAGGCTTGTACCATTTCTTTG
>CANGEZ010000159.1 GCA_947452875.1 Chitinophagaceae bacterium | reverse complement strand
TATGACAACAGATGGATGCATCGACCTATTATCAATTGGGAGAAGAATGAAAATATTCATCATAAAGGCTCAATAGAAAGTATCGTTTTCGAAGGCACTCAAAAATTAATTGCCATCCGAAATAAAATTCCGGCATTTGCAGATGTAAAAAATCTGATCTGGCTTACGCCTCATAATCACAGAATTGCTGGTTATCTTAGGCATAATAAAGAAAGTAATGTTTTCTGTGTTTTTAATTTCAGTAATGAATACACCGATTTGACTTGGTATGCTTTTAAAGAAAAACATTTGCGTCCTTCTGAATTATTTGATCATTGGAGCGGAGATACTTTTAATATAGGTAACGATCACGAATACATGACGTTGGCACCATATCAATTTTGTGTGTTGGAGGTGACGATGTAAGGAATTGGGGATTGGGATGGAATTATTTAAAATAAAAACTAGGCAAAGAATATTTTTTTACCAATCCCAGCAATACGCCATTTGTCCAGCCGAAACCATCTTGTCCGGGATATTCTCCACCACCCGCTTCTAAGCTAAGATTTTCGACATTGTATTTTTCCATCAGCTTGCCTGTTCTTAAATACACTTTTGAGTTCAATCTGATCCAGCGTTGAGCAATGTCTTTTGCCAATGTTTTTTGTCCGCATCTATCCAATCCCCAAATGCTCATCCATTGCAAAGGCGCCCATCCATTCGGAGCATCCCATTGTTGTCCGGTATTTTTTTCAACAGAAACCAATCCTCCGGGTTTTAGTAATTTCTTTTTTAAAACATCAGCCATTAGTACAGCTTTTTGTTTTTGATTTTTTAAGCTTTCGATGTTGAAACAAAGCGGATACATGCCTGCAAGTGTCACTGAATTTTGTTTGGTATTGTTTAAGAAATGATAATCGGTATAAAACTTCATTTTAGGATTCCAGAAATATTTATTGATATCACCTCGTTTATCAAAACCTTTATCATAGTTGATTACTTTAGCCATTTTTCTCGCTTTGATAATGGTTTCCTGAAGTTTCAATATCAAACAATTCAAATCAACAGGAACAATATCTGTAGTTTCAATGGTAGTAATGTTTTTGCCATCAGCAAACCATCTGTTACTGAAATCCCAGCCACTGCAAGCCGCTGCTCTTAAATCTTTATATGCTTTTCTTCTTACACTATCAGATGCGTGTTGCATGGCTTCTTGTGATTCAAATCTTTTATTGCTTGTATATTCACTTACTATTTTATCTACTGTTTCCACATCTTTAGCATAACTCTCTTGGCGAGGTTTTTCTTCATCATCCCAATACCTGTTTAAAAAGCTGCCGTCTTTCATTCTAACCACGCGCTTGTACGACTCACCAGGATGCAAAGACGAAGCGCCTTCCATCCAGTATGCATACTCATGTTCCATTTCATTTAGATATTTGATGTAAATCTCATCGCCTTTTATAGAAGCTAGCAATTCAACCATTAATGAAAAATAAGGTGGCTGCGAACGACTGAGGTAGTATGATCGGTTACCATTTGGAATATGTCCGTAAGTTCTAATCAGATAAGCGAAATTTTCAACCATGTTTTCAATGATTTCTGTTTGTCCACTTGCTTTCAATCCTTGCATGGTGAAATATGAATCCCAATAATAAATCTCTCTGAATCTGCCGCCGGGAACTATATATGGGTTGGGCAATGGCAATAAACTACTGTTTGGATTTTCTTTATCTGCTTCACGAGTTAATACAGACCATAAATTTTGAATGTGCATGGTCACATCTTTCTCTTGCATCACGTAATTCAATGCAGGTGGAGCGGCTGGCAATTCAAAGTTTTCAAGAACAAATGCTTTTAGCTCAAACCCTTCTTTTGATTTTTCTTGCTGGTATTTTTTTACAATTTCTTTTGGGTTGGATTTGGCGATACAATCCACAAATGTTTTGTTGTCGGGAAAGATATTTTTCATCTGCACATCTACAAACAACTGACCATAAATTTTATCGGGAGTGGCAGGATAATTTTCCTGTGCGGAAGAAATAAATGAAATTAAAACGAAACTGAAAATGAAGGTAAATCTTAGCATAATACATGTAATATTAAGAGGCTGAAAATTACGGAAATAATATCCAATTTTTTAAAGTGCGATCAGATTTTAAAATGATTGTCTTCAGATGAAATTTTTTAAGCGTTGTAAAGTGAAGAAACTTTAGTGGGGATGAAGAAAGTTCAGAGAGGATGAAGAAACTTTAGTGGAAATATTTGGCTATGTCGGCTGTGTGGACGTAATATTGCGATATTGCAATATTGCAATATCGCAATATTACGACTACACATACTCCAGCACTACTCCCCCCTTCCATAAAAAAACGAGACCACCATTTTCAGGCAGTCTCGCTTCTAAAATAAAACACTATTTTTTATTCAGCGCCATCGGTTTGAGCACGTTGCACCGCATAATTACCTACATTCTTACCTACTGTCAAACCCACTTCACAATCGCTTCTGTAATGAATGCCGCCGTATAATCTAGACATCGAAGCCTCTTTCGCCATGGCATCATAAGCTGAGGCCTTTTCAGGTATAATATGTGATAATACAGTTGCAGCAGCAGCACTAAAAGTAGAATGTCCCGAAATATAAGCAGGGAAATTTGGAACCCCTGTGAGTGTTTTGATTTCAGGATTCAATTGTGTTGGTCGAGGATTGAAATAATAATATTTTGTGTACCAGCAAACAATACCTGCGTCCATAAGCGACATGTTTAACAAAGCCATATTTCTTGCCCATCTAACCTCACTGAAACTTTTTGTAATGAAATCTTCAGCAGCAATAGCGTTCCAGTGACCAGGCGGTGTATAAGTCCCAACACCATCTGCCCAAAAATGTACAATGGCAGTTTTTTCTCGGGTGGGATGATTGACTTGGTCTAAAACCTCAGCTAACTCTGTTTGCATTTGTGGACTACTCGTTGATGGTGGTGGCGGTGGTAATAAAGAAACTTTGGTCAAAGAATCAAAAAGGAATGCTTTTACATTTCCGTACAAAGGCAGCATTGGTGGTCGCTTTGGAGATTCCAAGCTAATCCATGGTGTTTCGCCTCTGGTAATAGCATCGGTTTCTAATTGTGCCCATTGTGCTGGCGTACCAACAGCAGCGCCTGCACGATCTCCTCTTGCTCTGGCAACAAATTTCAATGCAACGGCTTTTCCCAATGCCTCTCCTGCATCGATATCACTTCTTACATTGGCACCCGAAATGATACGAGCCCTTTTATGCTCCTCAATTTTTTGTTGTATAAAATCCTGGTCTCCAGGAAACAATAATTTAAGCATCTCTGCACAAACTCCTGCAATTGTAGCATCTTCAGAAGGATATGATGATAAAGGACTTTTTGGAATCAACACATTAAGTGTCGTGTCAACTTGATATGGAGAAGGACGATTGTATTGTTTCTTATAATACCAAGCAGCTACTAGCGCATCATATTGTGCTGCACTCACATAGGCATACGCTCTTGCTGCATAAGGCGGGTTCGCAAAAGGAAATAGCGGGTATGCTAAAGGGTTAGTCGCACTTGGAATCGGATAGGTACCATCGGCATTTTGATAAGGAGGCAAATTGTGCTTCGCTACCAACTCTCTTAAAATCTCATTCCATCTTAACACTGCGCCAGCACTCCAGTATCGTACAATTTCTTTGTCTTCTCTTGTTAGATTATACTGACAACTTTTGATTTCATTAATCTGAGCTACATAATCAGGAGTGTTTGTGGCAGCAGGAGCAGGAACAATAACCTCATTGGGAGCGGTAAGTAAAATGGTCTTCCATTGTCCTGCATTTTCATCAGGATTGATTGGATTCAACGCAGCAATATTATCTGTGCGTCCTTCTATCTCTTTGCTACAAGATGATAAAACAAAAATAACTGCCGTTGTATATAGTATTGTATTTAAAATTATTTTTTTCATTTTAGTTAATTTAAAATCTGTTTTTACTTAGTTGTTGCTGTATTAGTTTTTGCTTTTGAGTGTTTACTTTTCATCTCTATCACATAAAGCAGTCCTCCATGGTAATTATTAGATTGTCCCATATTACGTCCTGCTACTGTAAAATCAGCACCTCCTTCTACAGCAAATTCATGTTTGGTAAATAGCACATACTTTACTTTGGCACCCACTGTTGTTGCATTCATTTCATTACTTGGAAAAGGCATGTTGTTGCGGGTGATGTCAAATCCGCCCAATGTATTCCATTGGTTGAAAACGGCTTCTGCAATCAATCGTTCGCTTCTGTAACCTGCACGAATATTGATGTTTGAAGCATTAGGCATTTCTACTTCATTGCTATAAATCATGTGATCAGTATAATATGAAGTTCTTTCAATTTTTATATTGCTTCTCAACACATAAGTAGCAGAGGCTGTTGCGAAAAAACTATTCACTTGATAGTCAACCAATGCACGAAGTGATGCTGTCTTGCTTTTCAGTCCAATAGATAATGGAAGATAATCTGCGTCGTAATTTGTAACAGGAAGTGAAATACCTCCTACTCCATAAAGAGAAAGGGTTCCTTTCCATAAATCTATTTCCTTTGCGAGGTATTTTACATAAAGACTCAAATCCTGAAATCCTTTATCGCCTTGTAATGTACCGGCTGACGCCTTTGTAGAAACATACGGTACATTGAAAAGCACATTTAAATTGTCTGTTACGCCATAGTTACCCATGATAGCAAATGATTGCATAGAAACGGTTTCTAAATTGGCATTGTCTCTTTTCAAAGTTCCTTCCCAGTAGTTTTTCCAGCTGTTGTTCATGTATGATGGGCCAATACAAAATCTGTTTTTATCCATCATGATGGCATCTAAATCTGTTTGAGCTTGTGTTATATTGTTGAGCAACAACATCATCACAAATAAAGTTATACCGCGTTTTAAATTATACGAGTTCATTGAATTGATTGTAATTTTTATTGAATGGAATGATAAAATTATTTCTATACTGATGATTAAAAAATCAGCACAACGACAGTGTCATTACATTGACAGCTTGATTCGTTAATTGAAGAAATAAGAGAAAAAATTAAGCGATTACTTCGGGAGGAAGCTCAGGTAAGTTCTTAAATTCAATAGGAAGATAAGTTGAAATATATTCAGGATAATTGGTAAAAATAAACTTGTTGTTGCTATTGAATGAAAAAGGATGTAGTTCCTCAAAATCATCAATGTTAATCTTGGCAATCGTTTTAGAAGATGATTTTTGATTACCGGATTTATCTATACCATTGGCATTGGCAAAATAATCACTTGTGTTTTTCTTGATCTGTTGTGATAAATTATTTTGAATACATTTCAAAACCAAATACCCATTTTCAATTTTCCGCTCAACATAATTGTAAGTGATTCCCTTTATGTTGATTTGTCCATCTTCACGTTGAAATGTTGTGTTTTGATAATAAGGCATGTTCAATGGAACACGCAATTCAATCAATTGACTTTTATTGTATTGTTTTTTATCAATGGCGATGGAAATCTTTTCATTGGATTTTTCAAGCAAAAATTGTTGCACGAAATAGTATCCTGTTACATTAAACAAGAAAATGAAAAGCAATATTAT
>CANGEZ010000158.1 GCA_947452875.1 Chitinophagaceae bacterium | reverse complement strand
GGTACTATGGCAACATTGTACAGTGTAGGAGATGATGCCGATGAAAACAGCATTACTTTAAGAGATAAAATGGCCGCCGCTAAAAGAGAAGACGGAACTAAAGTATACACACTCGCAACTGGCTTATCGCTTCTCATATTTTATGTACTCGCTATGCAATGCATGAGCACCATTGCTATTGTAAAAAGAGAAACCAAAAGTTGGAAATGGCCGTTGATACAACTGGCGTATATGACGGGGTTGGCGTATTTGTGTAGCTTGATTGTGTATCAGCTTTTCAAATAAATAATAAGGAAGTAGAAATAAGGAATAAGGAATTGGCAATTAGCTCCGAAAAATTGCAGTTTATTATTAAATAGCTCTGCGTTAACTCTATAATCTCTCTTCTCTGCGGTGAAAAAAATCGCGCCTTTGCCCCTTTGCGAGCTTTGCGTGAAACTCATTCGTGCATTCGTGGCTAACCAAATTTCCCCAAAGGGGGAATATAGAACATCAAAAAAAAAATTCGTGGTCCTTCGTGTCTTTGCGCCTTTGAGGCAAAACATCTCCGCGGTGAAAAAAATTCGTGCATTCGTGGCTATACCAACAAAACGCAATAAACTTCCCCCTTGGGGGACTGAGGGGGCTACCAACTCACCGCCTGCCTTATCTGCGTCAACACCATCGGATATATTTTTTTATACAACTCCACCAAAATTTCTTCTTTTCTCGGGGCATTGTATCCACTGTTATTAATTAAATCCCAATCTGCTTGTGAAAGTGCTCTTCTATCACCTGTGAATGTTGCTGATTCCTGTTCCCATTTGTATTCTTCATTGTAATTCCTGTACGACATATTTTTTCGTGTAATCAAATCCGTTATGTTTACTTCCATATTGGCTCTTGAAACGAAACTAGTGCGTGTAATATTGATAGTGGCGCTCACATTTTTATAAACAGGTCTTCCTGAAGTATCCGTTCCAATTTGTAATTGCTTGTTCACGTTTCTAGAAGAATAACTAGTTTGAGGGTTTGGAACGAGTATACTCTTAATTCTGAAATCAACAATCCAATCCGGTGTCACATTCAATCTTCTGGCGTCCCATTCGTTGTAATATTTCGCAGGATTTTTGCCATAGTTGCTAAGGTCTCTGAGAAGATTTTGTTGGAAATATTCATTGCTATAATTCATGCCGTAATTACCCCAACCATTGTTGCTGAAAAATGAATTGTCTTGCACAGGATTGATAATTACATTGATGATAGCATTTTCATAAGCCTTTTGCATTTTCTCATTGATGTCTTTATAACCAGGCACAAACTTTCCGACTTTTCTGTAAGCTGCATAAGCTGCTTTAGCGTTGTCTCTTCCGGGTTTATCTAAATAACTGTTGCCGTTTTCATAATAGGCAGCTGCAGCAGAATCTTTTACTTCAACAAGATTGGTACTATAACTTTCCGGATTCACCAATTTGAAGGCAGCCGGAGCGTTCATAATGGCATTATAAGCTGCCTGTAAATATTCATATTCATTTAAAATATTGTCCCACTTGTTCAATTGTTGTGATTGATTGTAAGCATCAATCTGATCCAAATGTTTTTTCTTGATTAAATTATATAATTGAGGAATGGCTTCTGCAGCTTTTTCATCATCAGGATTTTTGTTGATTTTTCTTACAGCTTCTTGTAAAGATCTGTCAGCATCATTTCTATCTAGGTAACCTTTTTTACTAGAGCAGGAAAAAAATAAAGCAGCGCAAATGAAGAGGAATACAATTTTATTCATAGTTGAAAATTAAACGCTTTGGAATAAATAATAAGAAAGTAAAAATAAGGAATAAAAAAATGCTAATTAGACTAGAAGGGGGTTCAAACTTTTTCAAAAAATCTTAGCCCCCACAATCCCCCAAAAGATGGAAATGAAAACACTTCGCGACTTTGCCTCCTTGCGAGCTTTGCGTGAAACCCCTTTGTGCAACTTTGTGCCTTGGCGCCTTTGTGGCAGTTAAAATGTAAAATGTAAAATATCCAATGTAAAATAGCCTGCCCCGACACCTCGGGGTAAAAGTGGTATTTCGGAAATAAAAATGTCATTCTCTCTTGAAGTAAAATACTACATCCCTTGGCGAAATAGAAATCATCAACTAGAATAAAAGATATCCCTTCGTGCTACTTTCTGTCTTAGCGCCTTCGTGGCAAAAAACTCCGCGTAACCTCAACCTACTCCCTTCTCCGCGGTAATAAAAATTCGTGGCACCACAACAAAACACCATCAACTTCCCCCTTTGGGGGACTGAGGGGGCTTCACATTACAAGCTTGTAATAATCTCCTTTCCCTCCAATACGGCGATAATTTGCATCAAAATTATTCACCACAAAATCATTAAAACATGAAAAAGCAAAAAACAATCTACCACCTTATCGTAGACAAAAGCGGCTCTATGAGCGACTGCATCGACAACACCATCAATGGCTTCAACGAGCAAGTAAACAAAATCAAACAACTTCAGCAGGAATTTACAGAGCAGGTCATTACCATCGGACTTACCACTTTCAACGACAACTCCGATCATCACTTTTTCCAGGAAATCCCTGCAAATGTAAGATTGCTGAATAGAGATACTTATCGTCCTTCCGGTGGCACTGCGCTTTTAGACGCTGTTGGACAAGTTTGTGAAAAATGCGAAAGAGATGTTTTGAATGCATCCGAAAATTTTGATACCACAGTTGTTATCGTTATTTTGACAGACGGTCACGAAAATTCTTCAAGAATGTTTAGATTAGAGGAAATTCGCAGAACCATTTCAAGATTAGAAGCTACCGGTAAATGGACTTTCAGTTTCTTAGGCGCTACTTTAGATGCTGTGGACATTGCCGAAAGCATGAACATTAAAAGACACAATAGCGTGTTTTTTAGTAAAGCAGGAATGACATCTGAAGTATGGGGAAATCTGAGCGATTCCATGGATAGTTATATGAATAAAAAAAGAAGAGGCGGTGATTTGAATGATCTGTTCAATAAAAAATAAATTCAATGATTAAAGTTCATTTGGTAAAATCTTCGGAAGTCAGTCCGGAGTTATTCACTCAGGTTATCGATTTGTTGCAGGCAATTCCTGGTCCGATGACATTTACCTGTAATTTGGAGTCAGTTGTAAATATTGATGAAGATGAGCGATTTGTAAAAACAGTTCAACGAAAAGAGGATTTTGAAAAAAAACAAATCATGTTTCAGGAAAGCAGGTCTAATCTAACAAATTATAGTTTTCCAATGAAAAGAGAAGAAGTAACATGGCATACGCTTTTCAAAAACTGTAATAAATACAGAAGAAAAAACAGGATTAAAGAAAATGAATTTGTCATCTTACTTACCAATATTGCGAATGATAAAAACTGGTTTGCCTGTTTGGATGAGTCCAATCCTTTCAATGGATTCATCCATTCAGACGACTGGCAATATTATATAAAATGTTCTGATGCTTTTCCTGTTGCCTATGAAGTGATGGCATTGGTATTGCAAAAACACATGTTTAATGGTTATCTTGATTTAAGAACCGCAGTTCATAAATCGCCAATCGGTTGTGTCAACGATTTATGCATTCATAAAAAAGAAATCGTTCTCAAACTTCGTACTGCTGATATTTGCAGCCATTGTATGGAGTTGTTGCAAGACAAGATGACCATGCCTGAAATCCATCATGCGTTAAGTATCATGAATTCATTAAGAGAGAAAATGTTATTTGCACAGAATTTCGGTCAATCAAAACCTCCGGGAAGATTACTGATTACATCAAGCAAAAAGTTTTTCCTAACTGATTTTGGAAATATTGAAATCAAATTAAGGCCGCTTGAAAAAGCGATTTATATTTTATTTTTAAAATATCCCGAAGGTATTTATCATAGCAGTTTGAGTGATCATCGAGAAGAGTTGTATGATATTTATACTCGCATCTCCACAACAGGCGACTTGCATGAAATGAAAGAAAGAATCGACGATATGGTGAATGCATTAAGCGATTCGGCGAGTCAAAAAATGTCGAGAATAAAACGTGTATTTGAAGAAGCAATCGGCACCGAGCTCGCCAAATTCTATTACATTAAAGGCGACCCTGGTAAAGAAAAGTCAATTGCATTAGATAGAAAGCTATTAACAATTGAATAATTTTACCATAGCCCATAGCCCAGGGTTTAAACCCTGGGCTATGGGCTATGGTAAAATTTTGTATTTTCTAATTTCATGTAATACATTACATCTCCAAATTGATTTTATGAATACAACAAAATTATTTCGCCTCATCGCTATTGCAGAAGGTGTTTCTTTTTTAATATTATTATGTATTGCGATGCCTTTGAAATATTTTGCCAACATGCCTGAAGCTGTAAAATTTACAGGTATGGCACATGGAATTTTATTTGTTGCCTATATTATTTTTGCATGGGAAGTCATGAATTCATTGAATAAAAAATGGAGTTGGTTTTTTATGGCCGTAGCATATTCCATAATTCCATTCGGCGCTTTTTATTTAGAAAAGCAATTGAAAAAAGCAGACTAAATTTTTAATAAATGAACGATTCAAAATTTTCAAGAATTATTGCAGGTACCATGAATTGGGGTGTTTGGGGTAAAAACTACAATACCTTCGACATGGCGAAAATGATTCATTGTTGTATCAGCAACAACATGACTTCATTCGACCATGCAGATATTTACGGCGACTACACCAATGAAGCTGATTTTGGAAAAGCATTAATAGAAAGTAGAATTGACAGAGCTTCCATTCAACTGATTTCTAAATGTGGCATTCAGATGAAAGTAGCAGCAAGAAACAATTCCATCAAACATTACGAATACTCAAAAGAATATATCATTTGGTCTGTTGAACAATCTTTAAAAAATTTACAGACCGACTACCTCGATTTGTTATTGCTACATCGACCAAGTCCATTGATGCAAGCTGATGAAATTAGTGCAGCTGTCAACTCATTAAAATCAGATGGAAAGATTCTTGATTTCGGTGTTTCCAATTTCACGCCCTCTCAAACCGCATTGATTCAGCAAAAAACAACCATCAGTTACAATCAAATCGAATTTTCGCTCACACATTGTGAAGCCATGATAAATGGTAGTCTTGATGATATGCAACTCAACAACATCACTCCGATGAGCTGGGCGCCTTTAGGAACATATTTTAAAAAACAAGATGCCCAATCCAATAACTTTAAAAAAGCCGTTTTAATACTAGCCGATAAATATGGCGTAACAGAAGATGTAATTTTATTATCCTGGATTCTTAAACATCCTGCAGGAGTTTTACTTGTCATCGGTACCACAGATCCTTCAAGAATTAACAACGCAGTGAAATCATTGAATGTCGAATTGGAATTACAGGAATGGTTTGCATTATGGTCTGCAAGTATGGGAAAAGATGTGCCTTAGTTTATAGCGGTCCATCTAATTTAAATTTTAACCAACACTAATCATTAATTTTGGTACTCCACAAATCAAATTAATTTCTATTTATGAGTATCAAAAAACTCCTTATTATATTTTTGTGTTTTATCATTCCGCTCTCAGTATGTGTAATGATTTCAGCAGTACTATTGAATAAAACAGAAGAAAAAGCTTACCAAATCAAAGAAGCCAGAT
>CANGEZ010000157.1 GCA_947452875.1 Chitinophagaceae bacterium | reverse complement strand
TCTCAATTGGCGGCCTTCCAAACATTCACCGGCAATCCTAACCAAACCGGAAGAATGCTTGAAATGTACAAAGCTGTTACCAAAGAAGATGTGATGCGTGTTTATGAAACTTATATCAAAAACAAGGGTAGCGTTACCGTTAGTGTGTTGACAAAATCAGATAAGAACGGACCGGCAATTGCTGATAATTACAAAATCGATTCTTCTAGTTACGACAGACCCAATTATGGATATGGTGGTCTGGTTTATAAAAAAGGAAGTGACAATTTCGATAGAAGTCAAATGCCAGGTAGTGGTGCCAATCCTGTTGTAACTGTACCTGCTTATTGGAAAAAAACATTACCTAATGGTGCTAAAGTAATTGGAGCTGATTATACAGAATTGCCGATTGTAAATATTTCCATCACCATTCCTGGTGGACATTTGGCACAAGCCAATGATACCGCTAAATTAGGATTGGCGGGCTTTGCAGGAAGTATGCTCAATGAAGACACTAAAAATTATACCGCCGAACAAATGAGTGTAGCCTTACAAAAATTGGGAAGCAGCGTGAGTGCAGGAAATACTTTTGATGGTATGCGTTTCAGCATGCAATGTTTGAAAAAGAATTTGGATAAAACTTTGGCGTTGCTGGAAGAAAGAATGTTGAATCCGAATTTCACACAGGATGCATTTACCCGTTTGCAAAAGCAAGCCATGGAAAGTTTCAAACAAGCTAAATCACAACCGGCTACTATCGCGAGCAATGTTTACAGTAAAATAAATTATGGTGCAGATAATATTCTAGGAATGAATGACAATGGCAATGAAAACACCGTAAAGAATTTGACATTGGCTGATGTTCAAACATATTATAACAACTACATGACTTCTCAAGGAGCGAAAATTGTAATTGTGGGTAATGTTAGTGAAGCAGAAATTTTGCCTAAACTTTCTTTCTTGAATAAATTGCCAAATAAAAAAATCGAATTGCCAAAAACAAACGCAGTTGCCACTTCAAACAAAACAACTATTTATCTGGTGGATGTTCCTAAAGCGGCACAAACTGAATTTCGTGTAGGCAAGGTAGTGAGTATGCCTTATGATTTGGTGGGAGAATATTACAAATGTGATTTGATGAACTATGTTTTGGGTGCAAATTTCAACAGCAGATTGAATTTAAATTTGAGAGAAGACAAAGGCTGGACCTATGGCGCTAGAGCAAGTTTCAGCGGCAGCAAATACAGCGTAGATTATACTTTCAGTTCAGGTATCAGAGCTGATGCTACGGATAGTGCACTTACTGAAGTGATGAAAGAAATCAACAATTATGCAAGCTCAGGTATTACTACTGATGAAATCAATTTTATGAAGAGCGCTATTGGACAACGTGATGCTTTGCAATATGAAACCCCAGGACAAAAATCAGGATTCGTTGCTCGTTTGCTTGAGTACAATTTAGAAGGTGATTATGTTGCTACTCAAACCAAGATACTAACGATGATGAATAAAGCTGAAATAGATCAGTTGGCAAAAAAATGGTTACAAACAGACAAGATGAATATTTTACTGGTGGGTGATAAAGCGAAAATTTTACCAGGTCTTCAAAAATTCGGTTATGAGATCATTGAGTTAGATACCGATGGTAACAGGAAATAATTATTTTAAACGTTGAATTTTTTCTTCAGTTTCAAGAAAGGTAATTCTATTATGTAGTAGGAAAATAATGCCATTGTGATGAACAAGGTAAATACTAATAGCTGGTTGTTCATAGTGAATTTAAAATGCAATAAAAATATCTGCTGATACAGATAAAGGCTGTAGGATAATTTTCCGATATAATTCAAAGGCTTTGTGTTCAACAACGAAGACCATAAGGTTTTGAAATAAGCCGTTATGATGATAATCAATCCTATGCAAATACTGGTAAGTGTTCCAATACTGCCTCCGAATGGCAAATTGAAATAACCTAGATGCAACTTGCTTGGACTTTCGACATTCACTCGATCAATATATAATAAGAAGAGCAATATTGCAAAGGGCAAATATATCAGCACTTTTTTTCTTTTAAAAAATTCGACTATATCATTCTGATAAAAAGCGATAATACATCCCCAAACAATACCATCACCTCTGTAAAAGATAGAGTAATCTCCGTATGGCCAAAACATGTCGTATTTATAAAATAACATTCTCAGCAAGGGAAACACACAGGCAAGAAATATTAATATTTTTTTTCTAGCACCTGGTAAATAGGAAAACAAAAATGGCCAGATCAAATAAAAATGTTCCTCAATAGATAATGACCAAAAATGAAATGTATAATTATCATTTCCGTTTTTTATTGGAAAATATTTAGTGTAAGTCAAAGAAGTGATCCAACTTGGAACAGATATGGTAATAACGTGAAAAAGTTGGAGTACAAAATAAAATAACAATAGAAAATAGAATGCGGGGAAAATCCGGAGTGTTCTTCTGATATAAAAATTCCGAAGTGAAATTTTACCCGAATGGTTTTCTTCTGTTATCAATAATGTTGTGATTAGAAATCCTGAAATCACAAAGAATACATTTACACCAAAAGCGCCATTATTGATTATGAAAAATATTCCTTTCGGATGAAAATAACCCCAGTGAGACATTAGCACCATGATGATACTCAACGCTCTTAATCCGCTAATTCCAGATATATAGTTTTTTTGATTATTCATCAACTCTTAATAAATCATCAATATTGATGTCACAAGCAGGTCAGGAATTTATTTGATTATTCATAAAGCTAATCAAACAAATGGAAAATTCATCAATCCAACTTTTTAATTTCATGATAAACAGCATCCCACAGAGCAATTCTGCTTTTAAGTGTTTGAATGGTAGTGTCTGTAGCTTCACTCCAGTATTGTTCATCTGTACAACAAAGATTAGCCGTCATTTCCAAAGCAAGATGACTGTGATGACCACCATCCACTTCAATATGTCTTTCAAGATAATATTTGAAAATGGAAATGCTGTCGGGGAATTTTTTATCGATGTCGTTGATAATGGAATGGAACATGCCCGGAATTATATCTTCTCTTCCGAATGTAAACGCCGCTGCTTGTAAATGGGCTTTCCCGGAATTGATAATTTCGAAAGTATTTTGAACAAATTTTTGGGCAGCAGTTGGCACATTGGCTTTTTCGAATGACGATTGAAAATCTTTTGTTTGTTTTAATGTTTGCACGAACAAGTCTATGCATGAAGAATCGGCATCAGATTGTTTCATAGCATCGTGATAAATTTCAAAATGACTTTTTCTGTTACCATCCTGATCAACATCTGATTCTTCACCAACAACAATTTCATTGATTAAAAATCTGGTATCCGCCGAACCTACCGGAAACCAGGGAACTGATGTGCAGGTTAAATTATTTTGCAGCGCTTTTAATAGCGACATGAAATCCCATACTGCAAATACATGATACTTCATGAAAACATTCAAATCATCGAGGGTATTGATAACTGAATACACTTTATGATTGATAATCTGCTGACGTAGGGGTTCAATTTCCTGATTTATTTTATCAATATGGGGATTCATGTGTTTTTAAAATTTGAGGCGCAAGATAATTACAGATTTCTCAATAATTAAATTTGTTGAAAGTAATTATTAAGTGAACTAATAAAGTTTGAACGATTGTTGATTTTTTACCAGTAAAAATAAGCTTGAAGAAAATTAAGTGGTACTGAAGAAACATTAGTGAAAATATTTGGCTGTTCGAGTTGGGTGGACGTAATATTGCAATATCGCAATATCGCAATATGAAAACAGCTATTACATTTTTACAAAAAAAATCCCGGCTACCTGAAGCAACCGGGACTTTATAAAACTTGTCAACTTATTTAGGACTATACAATTAAACTGCCTTATCTAATAATCGTAACATTTCCTTTTGCAGTTATTTTCTTTCCTGTAATCAGAGTAAAATTCAAGATGTAATAATAAGTTCCATCTGGAAGCGGTTTGCCTTTATAGGTGCCATTCCAGTTGTTTTGATAATCATTTGATTCGTACACTTTAGTACCATATCTGTTGAATACATAAGCATTCACATTAGATGTGCAACTATTGTTTGTCACCAGCCAATATTCATTGATTCCATCTCCGTTTGGAGAAAACGCATTCAGTGGTTTAATGCAATAAGGCACAACGGTTACCAATACACTATCCGTGTTGGTGCATCCTGCAGCTGTTGTTATGGTCAAATAGTATTGCGTAGTTGTTACCGGAGAAGCGATTGGATTCGAAACAGTTGCTGAATTCAAGCTAGACGCCGGAGACCACAGATAAGTTCCTGATGTACCTATTCCTTGCAATTGAGCGGTATACCCTTCAAGAATGGTTACCGGAGCACCTGCATCAACTGTAACCGACTGAGAAATTGAAACAGTGAATGTTCTTGTAGATGTACAACCACCTAAAGTACCTGTAACTGTATAAGTAGTGGTTGTTGTTGGTGAAAGAACAGGGTTGGCAATATTAGGATTGCTTACGCCTGTTGTTGGAGACCAAGTATAATCTGTAGCATTACTCGAAATATTAGGAATAAAAGAAGCGCCGTTACAAATAGTCGTATCAAGACGAGGACTGATAGTTGGTGCATCCACAGTTACCGTAAAAGTTCTTGAAAGATTGCAAGAGCCTAATGTAGCTGTAACTGTATATGTAGTTGTTGTTGTAGGTGAAAGTGTGGGATTGCCAATATTGGGATTGCTAACTCCTGTTGTAGGACTCCAGCTATACGTTGTTGCATTGCTGATGGTGTTAGCTGCAAATGAGGCGCCGCGACAAATAGTGGTGTCGATATGAGCTGTTACAGTCAGGTTGTTATCCAAAGTAATACCGACATTATAAGTAGATGTGCAAGCGTTGGCATCTGTAATTGTTGCTACATAATTTCCTTGTGGCAAATTGGTTGCTGTTAGACCCGTTTGAGCAGGAGTGGTATTCCAAGAAACGGAATAAGGTGCTGCAGATCCTGTTATGGCTAATGTGGCGCTTCCGTTAACTGCACATGTAGCATTAGTTATGCTTGAAATAACATTGCTGCTGTTTGCTTTACCTGAAACAGCAAAGAAAATCGCATTTGGGAACGGTGCGTTTGTACCTGCCGTTGTTACATTGGAAATGTTTATTTTCTGCAGTGATTTTTGAGCGTCTGCACAACTTAAGGAAACTTCCAAATAAAACATCTTGGGGTTGCTGGGATATGCGCTTGCACTAGTAGCAGGTGTTGCTCTTACGCATCTTCCAAATCCTGATAAAACAGTATTCGCTGAGGTATTAAACCAATCATTGATAGTGGCATTATTCAATGCATTAGTTGTAGTTCCATCTGTAAAAAACAATTTTAAATTAACTAAAGCAGAGCCTTCTGTAGACAAACACAATAAGCGAATTTTGCTAAAGCTTGCCGGGGTGTTCAAGGTTAAATCACCATTTTGACTTCGCGGCACGATCAATGCGTTGTTACTAGTATAGCTAGCCATTTGATAACTTCCGGATGCATCTGTAATGACTCCATTATCAGCAAGTCCACCACCACCAAATGCATTTGCACTTGCAAATCCAAGTGTGTACATCACATTATTGGAAGCCGGAACACCATCC
>CANGEZ010000156.1 GCA_947452875.1 Chitinophagaceae bacterium | reverse complement strand
TTCTTCTGATTTGAATGATTTATATCGTCGTGTGATTATTCGTAACAACCGTTTGAAGCGTTTGTTAGAAATTAAAGCACCAGAAGTAATCTTGCGTAATGAAAAACGTATGTTGCAAGAATCAATCGACTCATTATTTGATAACAGCCGTAAATCTAATGCTGTAAAAGCAGAAGGGGGAAGAGCATTGAAATCATTGAGTGATGTATTGAAAGGTAAGCAAGGTCGTTTCCGTCAAAACTTATTGGGTAAGCGTGTTGACTATTCTGGTCGTTCGGTTATCGTGGTAGGTCCTGAAATGAAAATGCACGAATGTGGTTTGCCTAAAGATATGGCTGCTGAATTGTTCAAGCCATTTATCATTCGTAAATTGATTGAAAGAGGTATTGTAAAAACTGTAAAGAGTGCCCGTAAATTGGTGGATAAAAAAGAAGCCATTATCTGGGATATTCTTGAAAATATTTTGAAAGGTCACCCTGTAATGTTAAACAGGGCCCCAACCCTTCACCGTTTGTCAATTCAAGCATTCCAGCCAAAATTGATTGAAGGTAAAGCGATTCATCTTCACCCATTGGTAACTGCGGCATTCAACGCGGATTTCGATGGAGATCAGATGGCGGTTCACGTGCCTTTGAGCAACGCTGCTATTTTGGAAGCTCAGTTATTAATGCTTTCTTCTCATAACATTTTGAACCCGCAGAATGGTACGCCAATCACCCTTCCTTCTCAGGACATGGTTCTTGGTTTGTATTATATCACAAAGGGCAAGAAAACAATAGGAGACGAAATCGTAAAAGGAGAGGGAAAAGCATTCTATTCTGCTGATGAAGTGATCATCGCTTACAACGAAAAGCAAATTGATCTTCATGCAAACATCAGAGTAAAAGCAAATTATCGTAATGCAGATGGTTCATTGACTTTTAAGTTGATTGAAACTACTGTAGGACGTGTTATCTTCAACCAATTTGTACCAAAAGAAGTTGGTTTTGTAAATGCACTTTTAACTAAAAAAGCATTAAGAGAAATCATTGGTGATATCATCAAATGGACAAGCGTTCCAATCACAGCGAAATTCCTTGATGATATTAAAACACTAGGATTTAGAATGGCATTCCGTGGTGGTTTGTCGTTCAACATTAATGATTTGATTATCCCGGCTGTAAAAGAAGAGTTGGTTGAAACCGCTCAAGGTGAAGTTGCTGAAGTTTGGGATAGTTATAATATGGGTTTAATCACCAACAATGAAAGATACAATCAGATTATTGATATCTGGAGTCGTGTGGATACCAAAGTAACTGAAACATTGATTCGTGAATTGGCAACTGATAAACAAGGGTTCAACTCTGTTTATATGATGTTGGATTCAGGAGCTCGTGGTAGTAAACAACAGATTAAGCAGCTTGCAGGTTTGAGAGGCTTGATGGCTAAACCAAGAAAATCTGGTTCATCAGGAAGTGAGATCATTGAAAACCCAATTTTGGCCAACTTTAAAGATGGCTTAAGTGTATTGGAATACTTTATCTCTACGCATGGCGCTCGTAAAGGTCTTGCGGATACCGCCTTGAAAACAGCCGATGCGGGTTATTTGACTCGTAGGTTGGTTGACGTGGCTCAAGATGTGGTAATTAATGATGAAGATTGTGGAACCCTTCGTGGTATTGCCACTTCTGCTTTGAAAGATAATGAAGATATCATCGAACCATTGAGCGACAGAATAGAAGGTCGTACTGCTCTTTATGATGTTGTACATCCTTTGACTGACGAAATTTTGGTTGCAGCTGGTGAAGAAATTAGCATAGACATTGCAAAGAAAATTGAAGAAACAGGAATTGAAACTGTTGAAATACGTTCGGTATTGACTTGCGAAAGCAAGCGTGGTGTTTGCGTAAGATGCTATGGTAAAAATCTAGCTTCAGGTTCAATCGCTCAGCGTGGTGATGCTGTTGGTATCATCGCTGCTCAGTCAATTGGTGAGCCTGGTACACAGTTGACACTTCGTACTTTCCACGTGGGTGGTGTTGCGGGTTCGGCTTCGGTTGAATCTTCATTACTTGCTAAATTCGATGGAACCCTTCAATTTGATGGCTTACGTACTGTAAGTACAGAAAATAATGAAGGCAAGAAAATTTCTGTAGTAATCGGTCGTACCGGTGAAATCAGAAACATCGATGTAAAATCAGATCGTTTGTTAAATACCATGCACATTCCTTACGGTGCTATCCTGAACGTGAAAGACGGACAGAAAGTGGCTAAAGGTGATGCAATTTGTACTTGGGATCCGTTCAATAATGTTATCGTTGCTGAAACACATGGTAAAATTAAATTTGATGCGGTACTTGAAGGTATTACTTACAGAGATGAATCTGACGAACAAACTGGTCACAGAGAGAAAGTGGTTATCGAAACAAAAGATAAAACCAAGCTTGCAACTATTATCGTAGAAGGAAAAGAAATCAAGAAATATAACCTTCCTGTAGGTTCTCATATCGTTATCGAAGAAGGTGACGAAGTAAGAAGTGGCCAGGTGTTGGTGAAAATTCCAAGAGTATTAAGCAAATTGAAGGATATCACCGGGGGTCTTCCTCGTGTAACTGAATTGTTTGAAGCAAGAAACCCAAGCAATCCTGCAGTGGTTTGTGAAATTGATGGTGTGGTTTCTTTTGGAGCCATTAAGCGTGGTAACAGAGAAATTAGTGTTGAAGCAAAAGATGGCGTAACACGTAAGTACCTTGTTCCATTGAGTCGTCAAATCTTAGTACAAGATGGTGACTTCGTAAAAGCAGGTGCTGCATTAAGTGATGGTCAAACCGCTCCAGCAGATATCTTATCAATCAAAGGTCCTTTCGCAGTTCAGGAATATGTAGTGAATGAAATTCAGGAAGTATATCGCTTGCAAGGTGTGAAAATCAATGACAAGCATATCGAAGTTATCGTTAGACAAATGATGCGTAAAGTAACTATCGAAGATGCAGGAGATACTAAATTCTTAGAAGGAGATACGGAAGACAGATTAGACTTTAACGTTGAAAATGATTACATCTATGATAAGAAAGTAATCACAGAAGGCGGAGAAAGTACTAAATTAAAATCTGGTCAGATTGTTACCCTTCGTGATGTTAGAGAAGAAAACTCTATCTTAAGAAGAAACGATAAGAAATTGGTTGAGTATCGTGATGCAAGACCAGCAACATCTTCTCCATTGTTATTGGGTATTACCAAAGCTTCATTAGGAACACATAGCTGGATTTCAGCTGCTTCGTTCCAGGAAACTACAAAAGTGTTAAGCTCTGCAGCTATCTTAGGTAAAACTGATGAAATGCTCGGATTGAAAGAAAACGTAATCACAGGACACCATATTCCAGCAGGTACAGGTTTACGTGATTTCGAAAACATGATTGTAGGAAGCAAAGAAGAATACGAATTGCTGATGACAACCAAAGAAGCCATGAGCTTCGATGATGAAGAGTAATTAAAATCACTTCAAATACAAAAGCTGTCTCTTAATCGGGGCAGCTTTTTTTTGTCTTGATGTTTAAAAGGTTCCAGAGGTTCAAAAGGTTCAAGCCGTTTATTGAAACAACATCGTCCAACCTTTTGAACAAACTCTATCAAGTATCCAGTATCTAGCATCCAGCTTATCCCGCCTATCCCGCCTATCCCGCCAATCCAGCTTATCTAGCTTATCCAGCTTATCTAGCTTATCCAGCTTATCCAGCTTATCCAGCCAATCCAGCCAATCCAGCCTATCCAACCTATCCATCACACCCCCTCCCAAAACTTTGCTAAAAACAAATCTCTGCTCATTGCATTATAACTGATTGTATTTATCTTGCCGCCACATAAAAATTTATCAATGCAAATGAAAAATCTATCACTGTTATTGAATGTCATTCTTTTTATTGCTGTTGGCGTATTGTATTATTTTCAATTCTCCTGCAAAAAAGATTGCCAGAAAAAAACAAAACAATTCTCTTCCACCTTCAAGCCGTCAAATACTTCAGCTCCATGTTTCGCATATGTTGAATTGGATTCGCTAAACGAAAAAATAAGTTATATAAAGAACAACAGGAAAGCTCTTGAAAAAGAACAGGAAGCCATTGAAACAGAATGGGAGGCTAGTTATAGAAACCTTGAGAATAAAAAGAATAATTTCCTAAAAAGAGGCAATGCAATAACTCAATCAGAGGCAGAAGCTTTTCAAAATGAACTCATTCAAGAACAACAACAAGTAGATACCAAAAAACAATCACTTTCTCAAAAGCTCAATGAAAAGAGTTACAAATTCATGGATGATATCCAACAGAAATTAAAAGATTTCTTAGCAGATTACAACAAGGATAAAAGATTTACCTATATCTTCTCTTGTGGAAATGGTCTAGATTATATGGTTTACAAAGACAGTTCATATAATATTACTCCGGATGTAATTGCAGGAATGAATGAAATGATGTCTGAAGAGAAGTAAAGGGTATAAAAATAAATGTTATCTTCAAGCCCGTTAATTAAAACGGGTTTTTTTATTCAATTTAAAACTGATGATGACAGAAACAAACAACACATTTAAACCAACTCTAGGTTTATTTGATGCCACCATGATAGTAGCCGGATCAATGATAGGTTCCGGCATTTTTATTGTGAGTGCTGATATGCTAAAAGACTTGGGTAGTGCTGGCTGGTTGATAGCCGTTTGGTTGATAACTGGATTTATGACATTGACCGCAGCCTTAAGTTATGGTGAGTTGAGCGGTATGTTTCCAAAAGCAGGCGGACAATACGTTTACCTCAAAGAATCTTATAATCCATTGGTTGGGTTTTTATATGGCTGGAGTTTCTTTTCGGTAATTCAAACAGGAACAATAGCTGCTGTGGCTGTTGGATTCGCAAAATTTGCAGGTTATTTTTTCCCTATGCTGGCCTGGGATGACGCCAATACTTTTAATATCATGGGGCTTACTATACACTATGCACAGTTGGTAGGCATTGCACTTATTGTATTGCTAACGTTTATCAACACACGAGGTATTCAAACTGGAAAAATTATTCAAACCATATTTACTTCCACAAAATTAATTTCTTTATTCGGGTTGATTATTGCAGGATTTATTGCTTTCAAATGGGATGTGTGGAAAGCAAACTGGGATCATCCATGGATGGCACAAAAATTAACCAAGATTGATGGCGTTATTGGTTCACAAACATTAATCAATGGAGCTATTTTAGGCGCCATTGCCAGTGCCATGGTGGGCAGCATCTTCAGTAGTGATGCTTGGAACAACGTGACTTTCATTGCCGGTGAAATCAAAAATCCTAAAAAGAACATAGGCATGAGTCTGTTTTTAGGCACTTTGATTGTTACCTTAATTTATGTGTTGATGAATGTGGTATATCTAGCTACGGTTCCCATGCATGATTTGGCATTTGCAAAAGATAACAGAGTGGCTTTAAGCGCCTCTGATGCTATTTTCGGAAGCAGCGGAACCATCATCATCGCAGCTATGATTATGATTTCTACATTTGGTTGCAACAATGGATTGATATTAGCTGGTGCTAGAGTATATCACACCATGGCACATGATAAATTGTTTTTCAAAAAAGCAGAATCGCTAAATAAAAATGCAGTTCCTGAATGGGCTTTGTGGATTCAGTGTAT
>CANGEZ010000155.1 GCA_947452875.1 Chitinophagaceae bacterium | reverse complement strand
GGATATTAACAGTGAACTCAAACGAGCATTAAATATTACCGACGTCCCTCATGTACTGATTTTAAAAGACAATAAGATTGCATACAGACATACCGGCTACATAGCGGGAGAAGAAGACAATCTGTTTGAAACCATTAAAAATCTATAATCCCAATTAATAACTATTTATGATAAATTTTTCTTTTAAAAAAGTAGCTACCATTGCTTTATTAGCCAATCTGTTCTCTAATAATATTGCTGCTCAAAATCTCAATAATTATATAAAAGGACATTTCAACGGAAGCATTGAAAACTATTCACAATATTACATGCAAGATCCGAAGATAGGGGCTTACATACCACCAGACAGATATGGTTCTAATACTTTTTTAAAGTTGGATTATAACTACGGAAAATTTTCAACAGGCGTGCAATTGGAAAGTTATATGCCTCCGATACTTGGTTATTTTCCTGTTCCGGTAAGTAATCAAAATAAAATCGTCAACAAATATTTCAAATACACTGAAGATAAGTTTTCTATTCAGATAGGAGACTTTTATGAGCAGTTTGGAAGCGGCTTGATTTTTCGTGCTTATGAGAACAGACAAATTGGTATCAACAATGCCATGGAAGGTATCAATGTGCATGTTGATCCAACCTCTTTCTTAAAAATGAAAATCGTTTATGGTAGAACCAGAAAAATTATGGATTATGCCAATTCTGTTTCTAGAGGTATGGATGCAGAAATAGACGTCAACAATTTATTGGGAATAAAAGAAAAAGACAAGACAACGCACGTAACCCTTGGCGGTAGTTATATGAGCAGGTATGAAGAGTATACCGGACCAATTGTAGATTTCCCTGCGTCAGTTGCGGCAGTAGCAGCGAGACTGGACATTTCTTCAAACAATTTCACTTTAAGCAGTGAATATGCAGAAAAAGGAAAAGATCCAAATTTACTAAACAATCAAAGTTTTGATAAAGGCAAAGCATTACAGGTAAATACGAGCTATACAAAAAACAATTTTGGTATTACCGCAACATTCAGAACACTTACCAACATGAACTTTGCTGCAGAAAGGGAAACTGAATTTACATCCATCGCACCTTTAAATTTCTTACCTGCGCTTACAAAGCAACATGATTATTTAACCAGCAATATTTATGTTTATAGCACCCAAGTAAAAGGGGAGGCGGGCTTTCAATCAGATTTGTATTACAACATTAAATCAGGCTCCAAATTAGGAGGTAAATATGGAACCAAAATCGCAGCTAATTTTTCTTATTATAATGGATTAGATGACAGCACAGATATTTTCTCTTTTGGAAACAAAAAATATTATAGAGATGCCAATATTGAAATCAAGAAAAAATGGAGTAAAAAATTAGAAACGACCTTGGCATTCCAACATATTTTCTACAACGCTTCAGTTATACAAGCCGTGTCTCATGGAGAAGTTAATGCCGATATGATTGCTGCAGGTTTTTTGTACAAATTTGCAGCCAAGAAATCAGTTCGTGTAAAACTCGAAAATTTATCAACTCAAGATGATCAGGGCAGTTGGGCTTCTGCTTTGACAGAATTTTCTTTCTCATCACCATATGCATTTTATGCGAGCGATTTGTATAATTATGGATCAACCAAAATTCACTATTATAACGTAGGAGCAAGTGTTACCAAAAAATCAACAAGATTTAGTTTGGGATTCGGTAAACAAAGAGCAGGTTTATTCTGTGTAGGAGGTGTTTGCCGTTTTGTTCCGGCTTCTTATGGTTTTACGGCATCGTTGACGACTTCGTTTGCGAATTAGGAATTGTTTGGTGTTTGGCGTTGTGCGTTTGGTGTTTGGTGTTTGGTGTTTGTTTACGATTCAGATAACCTGCCAAACTTATCAAACAGATTGAACTTATTGAACCTTTGGAACTCATTGAACATTATTTACGTTTTTCCTTAAACGCCACCCCAAAATTTTTCAACTCTTTCAAAACCGGCGCATAGATTTCTTTTTTTGTAGGAATCTGTACGCCGGTTTCTTTTATGGTGCCGTCTAAAATAAACTTCGCTGCGATTCCTAAAGGCAAACCAACAGTCTGAGCCATGGCGGTATGTAAATGGTCTTTTCCTTTAACCAATAAAGAACTATTGATTGAATGTTTGATACCAGAATTCATGTATTCAATTTCATGCAGCATGACAATCATATCCTTGTCGGTTTCTTTCAATACCAGTTTCTTTTCTAGTGCTAATTGCAATACATCAGCCGGACTGCAAAAGCCTTTATTTATTTTAGTTTCTTTATCATCGATTCCAAGGAAGAATAATTGTTTCAATAGGAGATTGACTCCTTCCATTTTATTAGCCAATAATGTTGCCGATTCATTATCTGCATACTTTTCATCTTTCAGCAATTGTTCTAATTTTTCAAACAAGTGATTGGTTTCTGAAAACCGTTCAGATAATTTATTATCTAACCATTGATTGAATCCAATTTTATCGAAATGAGATGTAAAGAAATCATTAAGAGATTTACCATCTGATTCAAAACAAGGCGTTTCATCTGTTAAATGCAATTCTACAATGTTGTTCCAGCCTGACATGAATTCAGGGTAACGAAGCGTGGTTCTGACAAAAGTTTGAACATGAGGTAAATCGTATAAGTCAATATAATTCAAACTGTTTCTGTTGGGGTAATAACTGAAAGTGGCGTTGTTCTCATTTTCGAGCGAAACCGTTCTATTACCTTTGAAAAGACTTTCATAAGGCTCTTCAATTATTTTTCCATCTTCTTTATAAATAGCACCAGCTTTTCCGGCGAGAACCACATTTCTTGGATTCCAGCTGATTTTATAATGCCATGGATTGTCATCACATTCAGGTGCCACCAAACCACCGCAATGGCTTTTGAAAGAAGTGATATCACCACCATCATGTTTGATTTCATCAATTAACTCCATCGCACTCATGTGATCGATTCCCGGGTCAAGTCCCATTTCACACAAAAAAAGCAAACCTTTTTCTTTTACTTTCGATTCCAGCGCCAGAATTTTATCATCTGCATAAGAAGCTGTAAGTAAAGATTTCCCAAATTCAATGCAATCTTCTGCAATTAAAATGTGTAGGGAAGGGGGCATCATTGAAATTACAATATCACTCGTTTTTATTAATGCTTGTCTGCTGGATGTGTCATTGATATCCAATGCTACAGATTTAGAATTAACCCTTCTCTGGGTTTTCAATTCTATCAACTCAAGGTTAGCATCCGCAACAGTAATGAACCAATTGCTATAAACAGACTCATTAATGAGGTATTCAATCAACACGGTTGCAGACTTACCTGCACCAAACAATAGTATATTTTTTGCACTCATAAAAGCGGTTTAAAGTAACAGAATCTTGATATCAAACAAATAGTCAGCAAGATAGAATCTTAATCTAAAACCCCCAAAGTTTAAACACCAAAATATAAGGGTATTTTTCTTTAATAAACTTGTCCACAAACACCATCATTTGTGTAAAAAATATGTGCAAAAACAACTCAAAATCAGCTTAAAAATAGGCTCAAAAACGGCCTGAAAATGTTACATTTGCTTACGATAAAAAATTATGGAAAATCAAGATCAATTTGAGGGCGAAAACCTTAACAACAGAGGAAAAATAATACCGGTTAACATCGAGGAACAAATGAAAACATCTTACATCGATTATTCGATGAGTGTTATCGTTGGTAGGGCACTACCAGATGTAAGAGATGGTTTAAAACCCGTTCATAGGAGAGTGCTTTTCGGGATGAACGAACTGAGTAATAACAGTAATAAACCTTATAAAAAATCTGCGCGTATTGTCGGTGAAGTAATGGGTAAATATCACCCTCATGGTGATGCCTCTATTTATGATACCATGGTACGTATGGCTCAGGATTGGTCGATGCGTTATAAAATGATCGATGGTCAGGGTAATTTCGGTAGTCAAGATGGAGATCCTCCGGCAGCCATGCGTTACACTGAGGTGAGAATGGAAAAATTTGCGGAAGCCATGATGGAAGACATCGACAAGGAAACCGTAGATTATCAATTCAACTTTGATGATTCTTTGAAGGAACCAACGGTATTGCCTACACGAATTCCACAATTATTATTAAACGGAAGTAGTGGTATCGCAGTAGGGATGGCAACTAACATGATGCCCCATAATTTGAATGAAGTTATTGATGGCTGTATTGCTTATATAGAAAACAACGACATCACACTTGATGAACTGGTAAAACATGTAAAAGCACCGGATTTCCCAACAGGCGGTATTATTTATGGCTACGAAGGTGTAAAACAAGCTTTATTTACCGGAAGAGGAAGAGTGGTATTGAGAGGTAAAACTACAGTGGAATCAGATGCTCGCGGTAGAGAAAAAATTGTGATTACAGAAATTCCTTATCAAGTTAATAGAGATACGCTAACTCAAAAGATTGGTGATCTTATCAATGAAAAAGTCATTGAAGGTATCAGTGATGTTAATAATGAAAGTAATAATAAAGAAGGAACCAGAATTGTTGTTGAACTGAAAAAAGATGCAGTAGCGCAGGTTGTCATCAACCAGTTGTATAAATATTCAGAGTTACAAACTTCTTATGGTATCAATAACGTGGCTTTGGTAAAAGGAAGACCACGTCAATTAAATATCAAAGACCTGATTTCAGAATTTATTGAATTCAGACATGAAGTGGTGGTGAGAAGAACTCAATTTGAATTGAGAAAAGCAGAAGAGAGAGCACATATTTTATTGGGTTACATCATTGCTTTGGATAATCTGGATGCTGTAATCAAATTGATCAGAGAAAGTTCAACGCCGGTATTAGCGCATGAAGGATTGAAGTCTAATTTTGGCATGAGTGACATTCAAGCGAAGGCAGTTTTGGAATTAAGACTCCAGAGATTGACCGGAATGGAAATCGAAAAAATCAGAGAAGAACATGCTGAAATCATGAAGGTGATTGAGCGATTAAAAGAAATTCTGGCTAATGAAGGATTACGTTTTGAAATCATCAAAGCTGAATTAATGGAAGTAAAAGCCAAATTCGGTGATGAAAGAAAATCTGAAATCATTTATGCTGATGACGAAATCAACATGTTGGATTTGATTGAAGAAGAAGATGTGGTGGTAACGATTTCACACATGGGATACATAAAAAGAACTTCGGCTAATGAATACCGTCAGCAAAGAAGAGGCGGACGAGGAGCGAAAGGCAGTAGCACACGCCAGGAAGATTATATTGAACATCTGTTTGTAGCTTCAACGCATCATACCTTATTGTTCTTTACAGAAAAAGGACGTTGTTTTTGGCTGAAAGTGTATCAGATTCCTGAAGGTGATAAAACAAGTAAAGGAAGAGCGCTTCAGAACATGATTCAAATTCCCGCGGATGACAAAGTAAGAGCGATTATTGATATTAAGAATCTGGAAGATGAAGAATACTTGACCAGCCATTATATTGTATTGTGTACTAAAAATGGTATCATCAAGAAAACAGATTTAAAAGATTTCAGCAGACCACGTCAAAATGGTATCAATGCGATCAACATTTTGGAAGGCGATCAATTGATAGCTGCAGCACTTACAGACGGCAATTGCGAAATCATGTTGGCGATTAAAAGTGGAAGAGCCATCAGATTCCCTGAATCAACAGTTAGAAG
>CANGEZ010000154.1 GCA_947452875.1 Chitinophagaceae bacterium | reverse complement strand
CTCAAAAAGAAAAGTTTGGAAACTAAATTCCTTGAATTGACCAATTAATCAAACAACTATGATGCATCTTTTAAAAATAGAGTGGATGAAAATTAAAAACTATAAAGTGTTTTTAATCATAGCCATTTTTTTTACCATTGGAATCTTGCTTTCCAATTATATTGTTTACAGTGTTTTTGACAACATGATTAATAATTCAAGCGCAGCCATGCTTCTTGACAAATTTAATCCTTACGATTTTAAGTATGTTTGGAAATCTGTCAGCTACACTTCAGGATACCTGTTAATTCTTCCTGTATTGTTGTTGATAATTCTAATTACGAATGAATTTACTTTCAGAACCAATCGTCAAAATATAATAGATGGTTTAAGCAGAAATCAATTTGTTAATGTAAAAATGACGCTGGCTTTGATTTTCGCGATTTGTTCAACATTAATTGTAATCATTACAGGTTTAATTTTTGCTTACAGTACTGGAACTGCTTTTTCATTGGACGGCTTTACTCACGTTGTTTTCTTCTTTCTAAAAGCACTGTCATATAATTTAATTGCCGTGTTTATTTCTGTTTGGTTGAAAAGAACTGGCTTTGCTGTAGGTGCTTATTTTATTTACTTGGGAGCTGAAAATATCATCGCGCAATTACTAGATTTCTGGAGCCTGAAAATAAAAGCAACTTCAAGCTTTGATCCTGGCAGTATGGGAGATTATCTTCCAATGAATGCTTCAGATGGTTTATTAAGTTTTCCAGACAATCCTTTAAAATCCATTGCCAAGAGCGCTTTGCCCACTGATTATACAAACATCGTAATTGCATTAGCCATCTTTTATGTGGTATTATTTTACTGGATGGGCAGAAGACAAATCATCAAACATGATTTGTAATTTATTTTTTCAATAGTTGCCTCAATGCTACTTCGATGGAAGGGTAAAGAAAGGTAAATCCTGTATTTCTGATTTTTTCACAACTGACATTGGTGCTTTTTAAAACTTCTATGCTTCTTTCTCCCATCATGATTTTCAAAACAAATTTGGGTACGTATGATGGGATGAAGAAAATACCTTTCATGATTTTTGCCAAAGTAAGAGTAAGTGTTTTATTGCTTACAGGTGCCGGAGCCACTGCGTTGTAGCTTCCATTTAGATTTTCATTTTCGATTGCATGAATAAAAATCCTACATAAGTCATCAATATGTATCCAGCTCACTATTTGCTTACCGTTGCCTAATATACCGGCTATGCCTAAACGAATCGGTTTCATAAATTCTGCCAATGCGCCACCATTTTTACTCAACACAATTCCCGTTCTGATTTTACAAACCCTAATCCCCAATTTTGTCGCTGGCTCAATACTTTCTTCCCATAATTTGCAGGTTTCACCAAGGAAATGAACATCGGCAGCATCCGTTTCTACAAACTGATAATTTTCTTTTACATCTGGGCCATACCATCCAATAGCAGATGCACTGATAATGGCTTTTACTTTATGAGAATTGTTTTGAAGGGAATGGATGATAAGTTCACTGCTCTTAATTCTACTGTCTTGAATTTCCTTTTTATAAGCAGCGGTCCATTTTTTGTCTACAACACCAGCTCCGGCAAGATGGATGATGTAATCGGCTTTTGAAATGGCTACAGGATCGATGTAATTGTTGTTAATGTCCCAGTGGGCATAATCTACAGCTGAATTATTTGTTGATTTATTTGTTGAACGGGTGAGTACAGTCACTGAATAGCCTTTCTCAGTCAGCATAGTACAGAGCGCATTGCCCACAAGGCCTGTGCCACCTGTTATTAAAATATTTTTCCCGTTGGTCATCATTTTTTCTAACAATTATTTGTTCCTTTTGTTTGATTAAAGATACTTTTGTTTTACTGAAATTTCATCCGAATAACTTAGTACATGAAGTCTGCATTTATTTTATTGATACAACTTTTATTATTTTCTAACTGCTTTTGTCAGAAAGTTATTTACACGGAACCGCAGAAAAAAGACAATGCCAGTATGAAGTTTGAAATTCTAGGCAAATTCAGTTCGGATTTGTTGGTTTATAAGAATGTATCCCGTCAACATAGCATTGCGGTTTATGATAAAGACATGCAATTGGTGTCTGAAAATAATTTTGATTTCATTCCCGATAAAATTATTGATATTGATTTTGTATGTTATGCTGATCATTTTTTTGTCATTTATCAATATCAAAAAAATAATATTGTGTTTTGTGCGGCGGCAGATGTAGCAGTTAATGGGAATGTGATTTCAGGTCCTTTCATGCTGGAATCAACTTCAATTTCTTTTTTGGCAAATAATAAAATTTACGCAACAACCTATAGCGAAGACAAATCCAAAATTCTTTTGTACAAACGTTATATCAAAAACGATCAGCTCGATTTTATGGCAGTTGTGTTTGACGCCAAATTCAATGCTGTAGATAGTTTCACACAAAAAATTGTTATTAACCAACACAAGGAAATGTATAGCGATGTGGCTGTAGACAATGATGGCCATTTTATTTTCGCTCAAACTTTTAAAAAAAATGCCAATTCCCCAGCAACTGCCCTAAAAGTTTTTTTCCATCAATTACACAAAGACAGTTTGCTAACTGTAAACATTCCACTTGAAGACAAAGCTGCGAATATGCCATTGATTAAAATCGACAACAGAAACAAAAAATATTTGTTCAATGCTTTTTATTACAGTGAAAACGAAAGAAATATAGAAGGACTTTTATCAGTATCAATTGGCACAAATCAACTCGATACCTGTCAAACTTCTTTTAATGCATTTTCATCAGATAGAAAATCAATAGGCAGTAATGTCAATGCTACATACGATAATCTGATTCCCAAAAATATCATCCTCAGAAAATCGGGCGGCTTCATGCTGATTGCAGAAGATTTCTATAATGAAACGCTATATGATGATAACAGATGGAATCGCTATGATCCGTATAATCCTTATATGCCATATAGTTCTTCCAATGGTTATTATATGAACAGTCCATATTACAACAGCTACCGGCCATATGGCAACAACTTCGATCAAGGCCGATCCAGATATTATTACAATAACATTTTTATTGCTGATGTTGATAGTAGCTTGCAAACCACTTCTATAAATGAAATCAACAAACGCCAGTATGATACCGACAATGATAATAATTTGTCTTTTGGTTTCATGAATACCGGAAAGGAAATTCATTTTATGTTTATTGAAAATGCGCAGGATAAATCGTTGATTACCGATAATGCACTTTCAACAAATGGCAATATCAGAAAATTTCCCATCATTAGAAATGAACAACGTAATTATGAATTCATGCCCAAACTGGCGAAGCAAGTAGGATCCAATATGATTGTTGTTCCATTTATTTATTTTAATAAGATAGGATTCGCCAAAATCGAACTTTAATTTTCAAACCAACAATCACATTTTTTTAAGTACAATTATTTAAGCATTTTTGCAGTCAATTATCTTTTAAATAAATCATTCTTATTGTGTTAGGTAACTTTAAATCGAATCTTCCTTTTAATAATTTCTTGTTGTTGATTTATGGACTGATGATCAAATGGCCGATGTTCATCCATCCTTCCATGCCTACCGTAGCCAAAGAAGATAGTTATTTATACAAAATTTGCATTGATTCACTCAACATCGCATTTAAAGGAAATAAAATGATTTTTGCAGTACTGGCTTTTTTGTTGCTTTTTATTCAGTCGCTGTTATTAAATGAAATTGTAAACAAGAACAAATTATATCCCAAGCCCAATCACCTTACGGCTATGTGTTATTTGTTGCTGACCTCTTTATTCTCTCAATGGTACGTGTTGAGTTCGCTGATGATGGTGGCTACATTGTTTATTTTAATCATCTCAAGATTATGCAAATTGCAACATGTACATGAAGCTAATAAAACATTTTACAACATAGGTTTAATGCTAGGATTAAGCATGCTCATTTATTTCCCCTCCATTGTTTTTTTGCTGTTGATATTTTTCGGATTGAGTATTACCAGAGCTTTTAGATTACCAGAATGGATCATTGTAATACTCGGTGTATTTACGCCAATCTATTTGTTTTGGTCTGCTATTTTCTTAATGAGATATGACACCAAACTATTGAATCCCATTTTAGGCATTGGCTTACCAAAAATTAATTTTTCAATTTATGATTGGGTGGCTTTAGTAATTATTTTGATATCTGTTTTCATTGGATTTGTTTTCATACAGAACAATATGAGAAAATTGCTGGTACAATCCCGTAAAAGTTGGACAATAATTTTCCTTTTTTTGTTTTTCGCTTTGGTGCTTCCGTTTTTAAATCTCCATTCCGGGATGGACTTTTACCTGTTGTCAATCATTCCGCTTTCTGTAATAGCCGCTTCTTCCTTTCTTTTCCCCAGCAGAAGATGGTTTCCAATATTTTCCCACTGGTCGCTTTTTATTTTAGCCACAATTATGGGATATTATTTTGTGATACATTAATCGGCTTGATGTAGATTTGTGACTCTTTACAATTAAAACATTTGAAATGAAATTTGGAGTAGTCGTTTTCCCGGGTTCAAACTGCGATAGAGACATGATCGAAGCTTTGCAGCATGATTTGAATAAGGAAGTCATCACACTTTGGCATAAAGACAAGGATATCAGTATGTTTTCTACAGAAGATTGTATCGTTTTGCCGGGTGGGTTTAGTTATGGCGATTACCTAAGATGTGGCGCCATCGCACGTTTTAGCCCGATGATGCAAAGTGTAATAGATTTTGCTAATCAAGGTGGTAAAGTACTTGGTGTTTGCAATGGATTTCAGATACTTTGCGAAAGTGGCTTGCTTCCTGGCGTGTTGTTGAGAAATGCCAACCAGCAGTTTGTATGTAAAAATGTGTATTTGAAAGATATGTTGGAGTCTTCTCAAAAACCTTTGCAAATCCCAATTGCACATGGTGAAGGCCGATATTTTGCAGAAAAAGCTGTTCTCGATAAATTATATGCCAATAATCAAGTTATTTACAAGTATTGTAATGAAAATGGCGACATTACCTCAGCAGCCAATCCTAACGGTACCACAGACAATATCGCCGGTATTTGCAATGAAAACAGAAATGTTTTTGGCATGATGCCTCATCCGGAAAGAGCCTGCAGCAAGGATTTGGCCAATCAGGATGGAAAAATCGTATTCAATTCTTTGTTTCAGTTGAATGCTATAATGATTTAACATTTATTAGTTCGAATAAAAATATTGAGTGTATATATTTACAAGCGCTAAAAAAATCAGTATGAAATACCCATAAGAGAAAGCCTCATTCCATACGGAGATTAGTATCTAGGGTATAATATGTGACAATAACGAAAAATTAAAACAAACACATGAAAAAAATAGTTTTTGCATTAATCTTCATGTTCATCGTTAACATTGGATTCGCTCAAGTAGAAAATCCTGTAAACTGGGCATTCTCTGCAACTAAAATTTCCGCAAAGCAATATGAGCTTCACATGAGTGCAGCCATTGATGGAAACTGGCATATTTATTCACAACAAACAGGCGAGGGGCCTGTACCTACTAGCTTTTCATTTGTAAAAAATCCTTTGGTGAAATTGGATGGCAAAGTGAAAGAAAATGGCAAATTGGAAAGTACTTTCGATCCCAATTTCAAATCAACACTTAAGTATTTTAGCGGGAAAGTTGATTT
>CANGEZ010000153.1 GCA_947452875.1 Chitinophagaceae bacterium | reverse complement strand
GCAGCATGTTTCAGCGTCTCAAAATCATTGACTTTAATATCGAGATTGGTGCCACATGTTGCAGTGCCTGCATTTCCGGGTGCAATAAACAATTCGTTACAATGTTTGCTCTGTTTGATTTTCCATGCGATGGCATGTTCGCGGCCACCTGAGCCAATGATTAAAATATTCATGATAAAAAGTGTTGCGCGAAATTAATCATCAAATCTGTTATATGAAGAAGATTTCAAATTATTCGAGATAAAAAAATGGAAGAGGAAGAAATAAAGAAATCAAATTTGATTGATGTAAACATAATTTGTGTATTTTGGCAAATAATAAATTTTTAAAGAACCAAAAATATAAACATGGCAGAAACTATTAACCAGCAAAAAAGTCATCCAAAGGGCTTATGGGTATTATTCGGAACTGAAATGTGGGAACGTTTCAATTTCTACGGAATGAGAACTTTGCTAACACTTTTCATTGTAAACGCGTTGATGATTAGTAAAGAAGAGTCTTCTATCATCTATGGCGGATTTTTAGGCTTATGTTATTTAACCCCAATGCTGGGTGGCTTCATCTCCGACAGATTTTTGGGCAACAGAAACTGTATCCTATTAGGTGGAACACTTATGGGTATCGGACAATTATTGCTTTTCTTTAGTGCTTCTATTTTCTCTACAAATCTGGAACTCGCAAAAACAATTTTATATGTAGCACTTGGCGTCATCATTTTTGGTAATGGCTTCTTCAAACCCAATATTTCAAGTATGGTGGGAAGCTTATATCCAAAGGCTGAAAAAAACAAATTGGATACTGCATTCACCATTTTTTATATGGGCATCAACATTGGCGCTTTTCTTGGCCAGTTTATTTGTCCTGTAGTAGGTGATGTAGTTGTAAATGGACAAAGAGATGTATTTGCATTCAAATGGGGATTTTTGGCTGCTGCTATAGCCATGTTGATTGGTACACTTACATTTCTATTTCTGAAAAACAAATACGTTGTAACACCTGATGGCAAAGCAATTGGAGATCTTCCTTCCAAAAATTCTTCTGATGATTTTGAAGAAGGTGAATCTCAGTCTGCACAATTCACCAATAAATCTTTGGGCCTTGCAGTATTATCATTTATTGTTTTAGGATTTATTTTCAAAAATGTATTTGACCAAAATATTATTTACTCCATCATTTATTCAAGTGGTATTACCCTTGCGGGATTAATATTGTCTGATAAATCACTTACCAAAATTGAAAGAGATCGTATTCTTGTTATTTATATCGTTTCATTCTTTGTGATTTTCTTCTGGGCTGCTTTTGAACAAGCCGGCTCTTCTCTAACATTTATCGCCGATTACCAAACCGACAGAAACTTCTTTGGCTGGGAAATGCCGCCTTCTATGGTGCAAATTTTCAACGGCATTTTCGTTGTAATATTTGCTGTTCCATTCAGCATGCTGTGGGATAAATTAAGAGCTAAAGGAAAAGAACCTATTTCTCCTGCTAAACAAGCCATGGGATTGTTGTTAATTGCTATCAGCTATTTCATAATCGCACATAATGTAAAAGATTTAGGCAACTCTGGTTTATTGGCTGTTCATTGGTTAATCCTGTTATATCTGATTCAAACTTTTGGTGAGCTTTGTTTGTCTCCAATTGGTTTGTCTCTTGTAGGTAAATTAGCCCCAAGAAGATTTGCTTCTTTGTTGTTTGGCGTTTTCTTCCTTTCTAACGCATCTGGTTATGCGCTGGCTGGAACATTAGGTTCTATCTTGCCTGCAACTGGTGAACAATTTAAAGCCGCTGAAGGAGCTGGAATCGATTTAAAAGCTATACTCGACAAAACAATAACACCAACAGTTGAACAAATTAAATTCTTAGCAGATAATAAAATCAGCGACCATTATCCAAAATTTGCAGGATTCACCATTCACAATCTGTTTGAATTCTTTATGGTATTCGTTGTGCTTTGTGGCGTGGCTTCAGCTTTATTGTTTATGTTAGTACCTAAACTTAAAAAAATGATGCACAATGTGTAATCAATAACTTTATAATAATAAAAAAAGCGACTGAACAGTCGCTTTTTTTATTACAAAATATTTTCCAGTTCTTTTAAATGTGTTACAGTATATGTTGGCTTCTTATCTGTTGTAGCATCGATATGATTAACAAATATATTATCCATGCCCGCATTCATCGCTCCCTGAATATCTGCATCGAGATTATCACCAATCATAATAGACTCATGTAATAAAGCTCCAGACTGATTCATCGCAAAATCAAAAATTTCTTTTTCTGGCTTCATGCTGTTACTGGCTTCTGAAGTGATCACATGGGTAAAGAAATGATCTATCTTACTGTTTCGGATTTTACTCCATTGCGTCTTTTCAAAACCGTTAGTAATGAGATGTATCTGATAATTCTTGTTTTTCAAATATTCCAGAATTTCATAAGCATGTGGAAACATACCATCTTTAACAGGTAATATTTCAAGGAATCTTGCACTTATGTTCTTAGCTAAGACCTCATCCCCTACTTTGAATTCCATCATCGTACGCCACATTCTTCTCCATTTCAATTCTTCTGCAGTAATGAATCCGTTTTGATAGCGCTCCCAAAGTATTTTATTGTGGTGTAAATATTTCTGATAGAATGCATCGAAATCGGGTGTTACTTTTTCAGATAACCTGAACTCTCCAAAAATGTCTATCAATGATGCTTTTGCATTGGTATCAAAGTCCCATAAAGTATGATCCAAATCAAAAAAAATATGTTTATACGAAGGCATTTAGAAATTTTTTCTTTTTAATGTATGTCTATCTTTGCGTCGGAATCGTGAAGTTAATTATTAATCTCAATTAAATCGGAATATATGCTTGCAGTAATTACAGGAGCCAGCAGAGGAATGGGAAATGCCATGGCACTAAAATTTGCAAAAGCAGGTTATGATTTGCTACTTTGCTCCAGAACAATGGCTACGCTTGAAACGACACGTCAATCTATTTTAGCACAAGCACCTGAAAGACAAGTACACATTTTTGCTGCAGATCTTACCCAAAAAGAAGAAGTTCAAAAATTCGCAGACTATTGCAACAGCTTTGGTGCTGCCGATATTCTAATCAATAACGCAGGCACATACACGCCGGGCAATTGTATTGACGAACCCGATGGCGCGATGGAAAAAATTATGGACTTAAATTTTTACAGCGCTTATCATTTGACCAGAATGCTCTTGCCAAAAATGATGGAAAGAAAATCCGGTCATATTTTCAACATGTGTTCCATTGCTTCTTTAAGAGCTTACAGAGGTGGCGGTAGTTATGGTGTAAGCAAATATGCGATGCTGGGTTTCACTAAAAATATTCGTCTAGAGCTGACAAATTTTGGCATTAAAGTAACTGCAGTTTTTCCGGGTGCCGTGCTTACAGACTCTTGGGGTGATTTTGATAACAGTCAAAATAGAATTATGGTGGTTGACGATATTGTAGACATGATTTTCGCAGCTTCTCAATTATCGCCTCAGGCTGTTGTGGAAGATATTATCATCAGGCCTCAATTAGGCGATTTGGACTAGTTTTATAAACAATAAAATGTTGATTATACAATCTAATATAACATAATCAAATTCCCCCTTTGGGGGATTTAGGGGGCTTGATTAAACTTATATCCCACGCCTCTCACAGACTGAAAATAAACCGGGTTTTTTGAATCATCTTCAACATATTTCCTGAAATTCAGAATAAAATTATCAATGGTTCTTGTGGTTGGATACACATTATAACCCCATACTGCCTGCAATATTTTTTCTCTGGTAACCACTTCGTTTTTATTTTCAATCAACAGTTTCAACAGCATCGCTTCTTTTTTTGTCAATTCGATTTTCTCGCCTCTCTTATTGGTAAGGATTAACCCATTGAAGTCGATTTTATTTTTTCCAAATTCATAGGTGTCGGTAATGGAATGTTTGCTTTCAATCATCTCATTTTTTCTGATGAGTTTTTCAACTCTGAGTAAAAGCTCTTCAAGATTAAAAGGCTTGGTCAAATAATCATCAGCTCCTTTTTTTAATCCCAATACCCTGTCGGCACTGCTGTTTTTGGCACTTAATATCAAAATGGGAATATCAATTTGCTGTAGTCTTATGGATTCACAAACAGCGATACCGTCAACTTCCGGAAGCATCACATCCAAAATCATGAGGTCATAATGTTCTTGATGAATCATCTGTAAAGCAGAAGCGCCATCAAAACTGCTGCTCACTGAATAGCCTTCTAATTCAAGATTTAGTTTTAATGCTTCCTGAAGATTTTCTTCATCTTCAACCAGCAATATTGAATGTTGTTTTTGAGACATGACAAATTAAGACATTAGGGGTAACTGAATGGTAAACATTGAACCTTTGGGTTGGTTATCTTTCACATAAACAACACCTTTATGAGCATCAACAATTCTTTTAACGAGAAACAATCCTAGGCCCGTGCCTTTTGATTTTTGCGTGGCATCACTTCCTATTCTGTAAAATTTTTCAAATATTTTCAACTTATCTTCATCAGGAATACCATTGCCTTCATCAGTAATTCCAATCTGACAATGGTTTTCTTTATTGGCAAGCACTACCTTTATCGCACTATCTTTTGGCGAATACTTCAATGCATTTTCAATCAAATTATTGAAAGCCATTTGAAGTAAAAACACATCTCCTGTGATTGTTATGTCGTCATTTGGAGTGAAAACAATATTCCTACTCGGATACCTCACTGAAAAATCTCTGATACAATCTCCAAGCAATTTATTGATATAAATTTGTTCTGAAACTTTTTGATAAGCCGCTGATTCCATCTGTGAAGAAAGCAGCAGATTATTGCACAAAGCATTCATTCTATTGGCTTCTTGAAGTGTATTGTTAATCAGTTTTTCTTGTTGTGAAGTTTCAAGTTTTCTTTTTTGTAAGGTTTCCAGATTCAGCTTTGTAACAGCGATTGGCGTTTTTAATTCATGTGTAATCGCCATCATGAAATTTTGCTGTTGTGTTGTGATTTTAAGTTGGTTTTTCACTGCTCTAAACAAAAAAATGGCACCAGCAGAAATAAGCAAAAAGAAAATGGCACCTTCTCCAAAATATTGTGCCGACTTCCGTTTGTTCTCATTCATTATTTTTTTGTATTGCTCACGATAACGAATATCTGTTGTTTGTAACTCTTGAATTTTATAAGCTGTCATTTGTTCATTCTGTCTGGAAAGTGCCACATACCACCATACCAATGCAGCAATAATATATAAAAGCAACACCCAGTAAATGATAATGATGGTTCTTATTTTTCCAGACTTATTTGCCATGATAGCTCTTGTATTCAATTGTTGAAATCAATTTCTTTTATCGAGTCCCCAACTTAATTTGTTTCTTAAAGTTTGAAGAAAATGATTTTCATTGATGCGAATAAGTTTGATATCGAAGTTTTCTTTTTTAACAGCAAGCTGAACTTCTTTGCTCACGATTTCTCTTCTGCTGTCGAGTGTTACCAGAAACCCGTCTGTTCTGCCTTCCAACTCAAAAGAAATAATGGTATTGTCTGGCACAATAATAGGTCTGATGTTCAAATTATGAGGTGCCACAGGAGTGATCACAAAGCTTTTGCTATCGGGGAATACAACAGGACCGTTACAACTTAAAGAGTATCCTGTAGAACCTGTTGGTGTGGCCACAATCAAGCCATCCGACCAATATGTATT
>CANGEZ010000152.1 GCA_947452875.1 Chitinophagaceae bacterium | reverse complement strand
TACAAAAGAGAATTGTATGATTATGTAAAAGATCCGCTAGAAAAAGTAAATGTGGTGGATGATGGAGATTATAAAAAAGCTTTGGAAGATTTGCATAAAAAAATGCTTGCCTATTTAAAATCGTATGAAGGAAAGTAGTTTTAGTTCTATGCTATAAATTACTAAAACGTTTGAGTATTAATTTGACTTGTGAATCACAATTCTAAAACACGGGTTGTAATTTGCGAGATTAAAACATAAAAATCATTATTAAAATAAGCTATAAAAATTTAAATCATTATGTCTAAGAAAGTAGTTACCATGGGAGAAATTATGTTAAGATTGTCAACTCCCGATTTTAAAAGATTTGTTCAAGCGGATACATTCGATGTTACCTATGGTGGTGGTGAAGCCAATGTAGCTGCTGCATTATGTAATTACGGTTTGAAAGGAACTTTTGTAACTAAAGTTCCTAATAATCCAATTGGTCAGTCGGCCATCAATCATCTTCGTCGTTATGGTGTAGATACGCAATTCATCGCAAGAGGCGGCGACAGATTAGGAATATATTTTTTGGAAACGGGTGCTTCGATGAGAGCTTCTCAAGTTGTATATGATAGAGCAGGAGCATCTATTGCAGATGTGGATGCATCTGAATTTGATTTTGATAAAATATTTGAAGGCGCTGATTGGTTTCATACAACCGGTATTACACCTGCATTAAGTGATAAAGCTGCGGCATTAACAGAAGCGGCTTTAAAAGCTGCCAAAGCAAGAGGCATTACCACTAGTATCGATTTGAACTACAGAAAGAAATTATGGAGCAAAGAAAAAGCCAGAGAAGTTATGACAAAATTATGTCAGTATGTGGATGTATGTATAGGCAACGAAGAGGATGCTGATACGACTCTTGGATTTAAGGCAAAAGACACTGATGTTACCAAAGGCGAATTGAATCTCGATGGTTTTAAAGACGTGTTCATGCAAATGAAAGAAAAATTCGGATTTAAATTCATTGCATCGTCTTTAAGAGAAAGTCATAGTGCAAGTGATAATGGATGGAGTGCGCTGGTTTATGATGGGAATGATTTTTACCATACTAAAGAATACAATGTAAGAATTGTTGATCGTGTAGGTAGTGGAGATAGTTTCGCTAGCGGATTAATTTATGGATTGGTTACGGGAATGCCAATGAACGAATCTGCTGAGTTTGGTGTGGCGGCAAGTGCATTGAAACACACGATTCCAGGGGATTTAAACCATGCTACTTTAAGTGAAGTAAAAGACTTGATGAAAGGTGATGGAAGTGGAAGAGTGCAACGTTAAGTAATTTTAGATTAACCAATGAATTAAACAAGACAATTGGAGTTTAATTCATTGGTTTTCAGAAAATAAAAAAAAACTTTTTTTATTATTTTCCCGGAATTTCCGAAACCCTTTCCGGCATCGTTATCGAATTTTAATATTAGATAAGTTCTAATTAAAATGCTTTAATATGAAATTATATCTAATAATACTGTAAAAACTTTGGAAATTAATTCTTGTTTTTTTTGATTTTTTAAGAATGTTTTCATAATAGATTACATTCTCTATAACCTTAAGTAAGAAATTCGGGTGTTTTTTGTTTAACCCGCAAGCGTTATCGGGCTAAAGAATTGTGACACGATTTGTTATTAAAAATTAAAAAAGTTAAATTTATACATTCTGATAAAACATGAAAAAATCTCTACTTATCGTTTTTTTATTGTTTTACTCAATCGTTGTAGTAAATGGGCAGTCTATTTACAGGTCACTAACTTCAGGTAATTGGAATGCTTCAGCAAGTTGGCAAATAAGAACTGGCGTAAATACTTGGGCAACTGCTACTTCTACTTTTCCTACCGCTACCGATACCGTTTATATTCAAAAAGGGCATACAATTGCCATATCAGCAGAAGCAGCTTGTTATAATTTGCATTTAGATACTTTGGGTGTGTTGAATATTTCTGGTGCCTTCAATGTGAATGTAAATGGAAAAATCAGGGCTTTTACTGCTTTGGCTGCTGAAGTTTCCGCTAACGATGGAACTTATCAGGGGACATCAGTCACAACCCTCAAATCAACAATGTTAACCACGGGTTCAACAGGTGTGTTGAAATTTGTTGGTGGAACGAGATCCATCACCGTTTCTGGAGAATGGGGTTCAAACAGCGTCACACACAATACTGAATTTGCGTTGAATGCCGGAGCTATCGGTACATTGGGTACTGGATATAAATGCAAAAAATTAAAAATATCGAGTGGTATCGTGTCTACCGCTAGCTTGATTGCAGTAAGCAATACTGCGACTGATACTTGTTTTTGGGTAAAAAGTGGTGCGAGGTTTGTTTCTTCAACATCGGGAAACGTTACAAATACAGGAAACTATGCCATCGCTACATCATCCAAAGCTAAATGTGCTATAGTTTATATTGAAAACAATGGTACCATAGAATTTTCTGGAGCCACTCCGGTCATTTCAGTTACAAAATTTATCAATCAAGGAACGATAGTTTATTCTTGTCCAACTGTTCAAACATTGCTTGATGCTATCCCACAAAACAGTGATGTCTCAACTCCCTTAGTTAAAGATTCACTCAACAAATACACCAATGTCAGATTCATCAATGGGTCTACAAAATCTGCTGTTTCTGATATTTCCGTATCTGGTACGTTTTATGACAGTGCTACAACCACTTTGAATATGTTGTTGTATACTTTTGGCGGCATACCTACTTCTGTTACAAATAATGGAATCATTTTAACGCAAAGCACATTCGCAACTCCAATACCTTCCGGTTTTACATGGGGTGGCACGGTCAATTATTCAAATCCTGCAGGTAAGCAAAGAATTGTTTTAGGGAGTTACGGTAATCTTTACATCAGTTCAACTTCAAATCCTGACACTATTTCCGCTGGTACTATTTATGTAGCAGATACTTTTAAAGTTTCTAAGACATCTTCAATTCCAAATGTCGTTATCAAACATATCACTACTGGAAATACCATCAATTTCAACAAGCTTACAAGTGGTCAACCTATACCCGCATTTTATTACAATAACCTAGTGGTGTCTTCTGCAGCAACTGCGCCCACACCAAATAATTACACTCTAGCAGCAGATTCAATCTATATCTCAGGAACATTCAATCCAGGATCATTTCCCAATTATTATGCAATCACCGGCAATACCATTAATTTTAATAATCCCACCGGCGGTCAAACCATACCCAAGTTTAATTTCAATAATCTGGTTGTCAGCAATACCTCTGCTCCCTCAAATACAATTTGTGTAGCTGATACAATTGGAGTCGCTGGTACATTCAGTCCTGGTGGATTTGCAACATCTTTTACTACAACTGGGAGCACTTTCAATTTCAATAACTTAACAGGAGCGCAAACCATACCAGCTTTCAATTTTTATAATGTCCTTTTTACAAACCCAACAGCGACCACATACAACACACTCGCAGGAAATATCAATGTTGCCAATAGCTTAACGTTGGCTGGTAAAAAAGGATTGAAACCTGGAGTCAATGCTGTAGTTTATGCGGCAAACAGTAGTTTTTATTTTACCGGTACTGCTACCGATACCATTTATAATAACAGTCCTCAATGGCCTTCAACCAGTGGCCCTACAAATGTTACGATTAATAGTCTGAGCAGTACACTTGTCTTGCAACAAAGCGCACCAGCAGATACTTTCATGATTGTCGGTGTGTCGCAATCGGGAAATGTTGCCACAGTGACTACCAGTGCAAATAATAATTTCACAGTGGGTAACACAGTGACCTTGGGTGGTTTGTCTAACTCAGAATACGGAGGTGTTTTTGGCGGTATATTCGTTGTAACCGCAGCATCAGGCAATACCTTTTCATTTGCTTTGCCCACTACCACTATCACTGGTTCTGTTTCAGGAACCACACTAACGGTAACGAATGTAACTTCGGGTTCAATTTATGTTGGTCAAGTTATCACTGGAGGAGGAATTACAGCTGGAACTACAATTACTAGCTTGTTGTCGGGCACTGGAGGAATCGGAACCTATACTATCAGTAGCAGCCAGACTGTTGCAAGTACAACATTGACAACATCGTTTCCTACAGTACCATACACAGCTGTAATAGGAGGTGTCGCGAAATCAAATGTAATCAGAACCGTTCCTGGAACATTTTCATTGTATTATGGTGGAAAGATATCTATCAATCATGGCAATTCGCTGATTATGTCTAATGGTTCTACCATCTACAGAAATGATCCTACAGCTACAGTAACATTGAATAGCGGATTCTTAAGTATAGGTACTAAAGCACAGGACAGAGTTAATATCACGATTGCCAAAACAATGACTTCAGACAATGAGTTTGCTTATTTAGCAACTCCTGGAAAGTATGGCACACTGAGCATTTTTCCGGGTGCAACTTATTATCCAAAAGGTTCAAGAACAATTACAGATTTAGATAACAGTGGGATTTTAAAACTTATTGATACTTCGCAAACAAATTTCAATATCAACGGTAATTTAATTGGAACGGGTACCATTGGAGGTTCTGATTCTGCAACATTAATACTTGGCGGAAACAACAGTGGAAGCATCGGTACATTATCTATGACTCCGGGTTATCAAAGATTATTTTCACTAAAAATAAACAGAATCGCTACAGGAGCTTCTGTTACGATAGGCAATCGGGATACCATTAAAAATGAACTTAATTTAACTGCCGGGTCTTTATTGGATAATGGGAATACCATTGTTGTCCAAGGCACTGTATCTGGATTGTCTGCTGCATCCCATGTAAGTAGCGCTGGCGGCAAAATATTAATGACAGGTTCTAATTTATCAACACGTTGTATCAAAGGAGGAAATTTTGCAATCGGAAATCTTGAAATTGATCCCGGTGTAGGAAATACTATTTACGATTCTACTTCATTTTCTATTGCCAATCTAACATTAACTTCCGGTACTTTTTTATTTAGTGACAATACAAATTATACAACTACAGTACTAGGAAACATATTAGGAACTGGGGCATCATCAGGCCCTGGTAAAATTAAAATGACTGGTACTGCAAATACAATTTCAGGTGTTTCTATTGACAGTTTGGAAATTGCCACTGTAGCTAACATCACTGCTACAGCCAACTTTAATGTTAATCGCGGATTATTACTGAATGGTAATTTTGCTGATGGAGGATTTGTTCTTTCAAATGCAGGAATTATTTTTGGTTCGGGTACGCATACTGGTTTGGGTAGAATAAAAATGACAGGAGTAGGTAAAAGTATTTTAGGGAATCCTTCTTTGATGAATATTGAAATTGGATCCCCTTCGGCAAGTGTTACTTCAGGATTTACGGCAACTATTAATAGCACTCTTTTAATGAATGGAGGTGCCGTGAATATAGATGCAGGAAATACTTTGCTTTTCAAAAACAATACATCTATTGTCAGAGCCTCAGGAATTATGACTAATAACGGAAGCATGTTGATTGGGGCTACTACATCTGATGTGGTTAATGTTATTTTGAATGGGAATCTGAGAACAACAGGAGAACTGCCTTCCATTTACGCTCCCGGAAAAATAGATTTAACCATTAACAATGGATTTACAGATACACTAAATAATAATAACAAAACAGTTAGAAATTTATTTTTAAATAATGGCAGTTTGAGGTCTTTGTTTGATTCTACATCAAGATTACCTTATAACATAACAGTAAC
>CANGEZ010000151.1 GCA_947452875.1 Chitinophagaceae bacterium | reverse complement strand
TCCAATTGAAATCAAATGGATGTTTTACAACAAAATTATCTTGACGGTGGTAAGATAAATAAGCACATACATCTCTCGCAACACCCAAATGGCTCATGGCGTCCATTCTATTTGGCGTTAATCCGATTTCATAAATAATATCTGAATGAGGTTTGTATAATTCAGCAGCAGGCGTACCAACAATTGTATTTTCAGGCAATACAATTATACCTGAATGGTCATTGCCCAAACCGATTTCATCTTCAGCACAAATCATACCCTGACTTTCTACACCACGTATTTTAGATTTTTTTATGGAGAAAGGCTCGCCACCGATGGGATGAAGTGTACAGCCGATGGTAGCAACAATAACTTTTTGTCCGGCAGCAACATTTGATGCACCACAAACAATATTCAATAGTTCAGACTGTCCTACATTAACAGTGGTGATTTTCAATTTATCGGCGTCGGGGTGTTTTTCGCAGCTCATCACTTCTCCTACAAAAAGGCCTTTCATGCCACCTTTAATTTCTTCAAATTTTTCCATGCTCTCTACTTCCAGTCCTATGGAAGTTAAAATGCCTGATAATACTTCGGGTTCAACACTTACAGGAAGGTATTCACTAAGCCAGTTATATGAAATTGTCATTGATTGTTTAGATTTTTCAGCGCAAAGATAGTTTTTTAGGGTTTAGCACGTAAATAATGAATGTGGGAGATATTAAAAACTTCAATTTGTAATTTTTGGATTCAAAACAAGTTTTTTTTAAAACAAAAAAGTGCAAAAAAAATTGACAAGATTGTTTTTCAATGTGAATATTTTTCGTCATTTTAGTAGGCTATTCGATAAAATTGTGGTTAATCCTGTTTATAAGCCGTGGATAAACTACATTCGTATGTGAATAGCCTGTGGAAAAACCGTAACGATACCCTTTGCTTTCTGAAATTTCTTTTATCATAAGTCATTTGAAATTACCTTAGATAATTCAGCGCCAACCGGTATTATAAATTGAATTAAGCAATAAATCATTATATAAAATGGATTTACCCAACATAAATAAAGACAGAAAAATAAGAAGAAAGCCAACTGCGGACATGAATACGATGATGTTTGGCAAAATTCCACCTCAATCAAAAGAGCTGGAAGAAGCCATTCTTGGAGCCATCATGTTGGAGAAAAGCGCATTTGATGTGGCAGTTGAAATATTAAAACCACAGTGTTTTTATTTGGAATCACACCAGCGTATTTACCAAGCCATGCAAAGTTTGGCAAATAAAAGTATGCCGATTGATTTGCTGACTGTAGTGGAGGAGCTTAGAATTAGAGAAGATCTTGAATTTGTAGGCGGTCCGTATTATGTAACTAAATTGACCAATTCGGTTGTATCTTCTGCCAACATTGAGCATCACGCTAGAATTGTGGTACAAAAATTTATTCAAAGAGAATTGATTAGAATCAGTGGAGAAATCATTTCTGAAGCCTATGAAGACAGCACCGATGTATTTGATATGCTAGATTCTGCGGAGGGAAAATTATTTGAAATCACCAATAATCACTTAAGAAGAAACTTTGATGATATTGATACGGTGATTATGAAAACGATTACCAAGATTGATGAGATGCGTAATCGTCAAGAAGACATAACCGGTGTTCCTACAGGTTTTCCTACATTGGATAAAGTTACATATGGTTGGCAGAGTACCGATTTAATCATTCTTGCAGCAAGGCCTTCTGTAGGTAAAACTGCATTTGCGCTTAACCTTGCCCGTAGTGCAGCCTTACATCCCACCAAACCCACGGCAGTAGGCTTTTTTAGTTTGGAGATGAGCAGCTCTCAATTGGTTACTCGTATACTAAGTGCTGAAAGTGAAATTTTACTTGAAAAAATTTCAAGAGGAAAATTGGAAGATCATGAAATGAAACAATTGTATAAAAAAGGGATTGAGCGATTGAGCAAAGCGCCTATTTATATTGATGATTCCGCTGCACTTAATATTTTCGAACTTAGGGCAAAATGCCGCAGGCTAAAGAATAAATACAATGTTGGATTGATTATCATTGATTACTTGCAGTTGATGAGTGGTTCTGCAGATAAGAACAGCAACCGTGAACAGGAAATCAGTAAAATTTCAAGAGACCTGAAAAGTTTGGCTAAAGAATTACAAGTACCAATAATCGCACTTTCACAGTTGAGTCGTGAGGTGGAAAGAAGAAAAGAAGGTAATAAAGTGCCACAGTTGAGTGATTTGAGAGAATCGGGTGCGATAGAGCAAGATGCTGATATGGTAATGTTTCTTTACAGACCTGAATATCATGACATCACTTCCAATGAAATGGGAGAAAGCAACAAAGGAGATACTTATGTAAAAATTGCCAAGCACAGAAATGGTAGTTTGGAAAACATTAAACTAAAAGCACTTTTGCACATACAGAAATTCGTTGAAGAAGAAGGTGCTCAAGATTTTATGAACAATCCAACTCCGAGTGGTGGCGGCAACTGGCGTCCGGTTTCAGAAGCTGGTGGCGGTGATGCCAAAATGTTTATACAAAAAGGATCTAAAATGAATGATGAAGAATATGAAGATGATGAACCAAGTCCATTTTAATAAAACATTCTAGCAAAAATGTCATTGCCCCTTTTTTTTCTTGAAACTATTGATGAGCAACATTCAACTTTGGTGTTGAGTGAAGAAGCTTCAAAGCATATTGTACAAGTGTTGCGTATGACAACAGCAGAGCGTCTACAGCTAACCGATGGTAAAGGACTTATACTCACTGCAGAAATCAGTAATGATCATAAAAAAAGTTGTTCCGTACAAAAGATTTCAATAGAAAAAATTCCTACTCCTCAAAAACAAATTACCATTGCTATTTCATTAGTAAAAAATGCTTCAAGATTTGAGTGGTTTCTCGAAAAAGCAACAGAGATAGGAGTTACCACAATCATACCGCTAATTTGCAGCAGAACCGAAAAGCAACATTTTCGTTTCGATAGAATGAAAGGTATTTTAACCAGTGCCATGTTACAATCTCATCAAGCCTGGATGCCTGTTTTGCATGAGCCTATTTCTTTTGAAAAGCTTATTCTGACTGATAAAAGTGAATCTAAGTTCATTGCCCATTGCGAAAGTGATGACAAAAAGAATCATCTCAATGCGATTCCAAAATTATCTTCATCAATTATGCTTATTGGCCCGGAAGGCGATTTTACTCTTACAGAAATTGAGCTGGCTTTGAAAAATAATTTTATACCGGTTTCCTTGGGTGAAAATAGATTGCGCACAGAAACGGCAGGAATGGTAGCAGTTACTTTATTGAATAATTAATCAACGTTGATGTTGTCAGCCTCATTGATTTGAGGTTCATTTAATTCTACAGTATGTTTATTCGAACGCTTCATCATAATCATATTCAACACTTCAACAGTGAAAGAGAAAGCCATTCCAAAGTAGATGTAATTTTTTAAATGTAGTGCTTCAGCTTTTTCAGAATCCCATCCTTCAATTACCAAGCTCAATCCAATCATCACTAGAAATGATAATGCCAACATTTTTAAAGTTGGATGCTGGTGTATGAATGCGGATATTTTTGGACTGAACAAAAACATGATAATCATGGCAATAACAACTGCAGCAATCATGATTTCCAGATGCTGTGCCGTGCCACCAGCTGTAATGATGCTATCGAAAGAAAATACGGCATCAATCAGCATGATTTGAGATACTGCCATTGAAAAAGACAAAGCCGTTTTTTTTGAACCATTGGCATTCGGATTCTCACCTTCCAATTTTTCGTGAATTTCCATTACAGATTTGTAAATCAAAAACAACCCGCCGGCGAGCATAACCAAACTTGCCAAATCAAAGCCTTTACCCATTACCGTGAATATGGCATTTCCTCTTTGAGACAAGAGCCAACTCAAACCAAATAATAACAAAGAGCGAGATATCATACCTGTAACCATCCATACTCTTCTGGCTTTGATTTCTTCTTTAGTTGTTTTTAACCTGTTGATAATGATGCTTACGAAAATGACATTATCAATTCCTAGAACAATTTCCAAAACAACGAGAACAATAAAACTGATTAAACTTTCTGTGGTGAGTAAATGCTCCATTAATTATTTCTTTATTCCTGTTATGATGTTTTTTACAATGGCAGGTCCTTCGTAAATAAAGCCTGTCCAAACTTGCACCAACGTAGCGCCTGCTTTAATTTTTGCTGATGCTTGCTGAGGCGTAAAGATACCGCCACTTCCGATGATAAATAATTTTCCTTCGGTTTTTTCATGGATATATTTTACTAAGGATGTGCTTTTGTGAATGATGGGTAACCCACTTAATCCACCCATACCAATTTTTTCAATTTCGGACGAAGGTGTATTTAAATTATTTCTGTCGATAGTAGTATTTGAAACAATCAATCCGTCGAGATGAATTTCTCTCCATAATTCAATGATGTCGTCAACTTGCTCAAAAGAAAGATCAGGTGCTATTTTCAATAATATTGATTTATGCTTTGGATTGCTTTTTTGAAGCACTGCAAAAATTTGTTTCAAGCTGTCTTTTTCCTGCAAGGCACGCAATCCAGGTGTATTTGGACTGCTAACATTGACCACAAAATAATCTGAATCTTGATAAAGTGCTTTGAAACAAATTTCATAATCTTTCCAAGCTTCTTCATTGGGTGTTGATTTGTTTTTGCCAATATTGCCACCGATGATGAGTTTGCTATTCGGATTATTTTTTCTCCAAGATGAAAGTCTTTTGCTTATTACTTCAGCGCCTTCATTATTGAAACCCATTCTGTTGATTAGGGCTTTGTCTTTTGGCAATCGAAATAATCTGGGTTTATCATTTCCATCCTGAGGTTTTGGCGTAACGGTACCAATTTCTACAAAACCAAAACCTAATGCCTCAAGTTCGGTAAGGTATTTTGCGTTTTTATCAAAACCGGCACCAAGTCCAACAGGGTTTGTAAACTCAAGATTTATAGCCTTTACAGGCATTTCAGCCGCATATAATTTCTTGACAATGAATTTGAAGAATCCGATTTTACAAATTGCTTTTAATGCATTCATCGAAAAATAATGAACCTTTTCGGCATCGAAAAAGAATAAAATATTGCGGAGTAAGTTGTACATGGTTTGGCAAAAATAAATGAGTTGGGGGAGAAAAAGCCCCCTTAATCCCCCAAAGGGGGAAATTGATTATGCCGACGAAGGTCTCAGACCGAGTCGAGAGAGTTGGTTCAATGTTTAAGAGTTTAATTCGTTTCGCTTGTTGAAGGGTTGGTATAAAACTAAACGGCGTTACGGCAAACCGTAATCATCTTCCCCCTTGGGGGAATTAAAGGGGGCTATTCATCAAAACACATTACATTTGATTCCTAAAATTTCACATGCAAGAAGCATACATCATAGCAGGATTTCGTACAGCAGTTACCAAAAGTAAAAAAGGTGGATTCAGGTTTACCCGACCTGATGATTTGGCTATTCAATTGATTAAAGGGTTGATGGCATCTGTTCCTGAGTTAGACCACAAACTAATAGATGATGTGATTGTTGGAAATGCTGTTCCTGAAGCAGAGCAAGGTTTACAGTTTGGTCGTATCATTGCGGCAAGGGCTATTGGAATTGATACGGCAGGGATTACCATTAACCGATATTGTGCCAGTGGTTTGGAGAGTATCGCTATGGCTACAGCAAAAATCAGATCAGGCATGGCCGACTGTATTATTGCCGGAGGAACAGAAAGTATGAGTTTGGTG
>CANGEZ010000150.1 GCA_947452875.1 Chitinophagaceae bacterium | reverse complement strand
GGGAATTAAAGGGGGCTTTTTTTCTCCAACATCGCCACCACACCTTCTTTTTTCAAAATCAAATAACCCAGCCGATCATTGCTGATGCCTTCTTTTAATTGATAACTGAAAGAAAATTCATCATTGATCATTTGTGTTTCAAAATAATTAAAGCTGATGTTAGCATGTTTTTTTAAAGCCTCCCCTATTTCATATAAATGTGTAGATAAAATAAAAATGGAATTCGGATTTTTAACCAACCCTTCTATAACAATGCTACTGCATTTCATGGCATCTTCCACATTGGTTCCTTTGAATAATTCATCAATCAAAATCAACCATTGTCTGCCGTCATTAATTTTTGTGATTGTTGATTTAATGCGCTGTACTTCGTTGTAAAAATAACTTTCGCCTTTCGACAAATTATCCATGATGTTGATGTTGCTGAGGATTCCATCGAATAAACTCAACTTCATATTTTTAGCAGGAACGCCCATGCCCAGATGCGACAGATATACTGCAGTGCCTGTGGATTTAATAAATGTACTTTTACCAGCCATATTAGCACCTGTTAAAAACATAAAGTTTTTTTCTTTGTCTAATTTGATATGATATGAAATTGGTTTATCAAGTAAAAGGTGATACAAATCTTCAGCGTAAACATAAGGCTCAATTGATTTATTAATTTCAGGAAAAATCAAGTGGTGATGTTTTACTGCCATTGCCATTCCATACCAGGCATCCAATTGAGCATGAAGCTGCAACAATCTTTTTACTTGATGCTTGTAACGATAAAGAAAAAAATATCCAGTGGTCAATATTTCTTTATTGGAAAAATCTTTACTGGAATTTTTGCTGCATAACGTTTTACAAGTTTCTTTATTCAGCAAATCACTTGATTCAAACAGCAGTTGTTGTAAAGGTAGAACGTGCTTTTCATCAGATAATAATTTGTGAATACTATCGAATCCTTTTATCAAATCAAAAAAATGTGAGACCGAATATTTAATCAAAGAAAAATCAGGACTGTGAAACAGTTTGAATATATATGTTTGATATGATGAAGGCGACTCAGGAATGGCATCAATGTTGCTGTCGTAAAATTTCTCCACCATCAATATAGTTCCATTGGAAATTTGCAAAGGCCATTGATCTGCAACTTTTAATATTGCTTGTAATGTTTGTTGAACACCCGTTATAGCTTCAACACTATCAAATGGATTTGAAAGATTTTGTTTTAATTGAATTTCGCCATTAGTTGTTTTTGCAAAATTGATTTTTTCAAACAAAGAATAATTTTCTTCATTGCCTAAAATATTCAAGTCGTTCAGTGTGGTGATGTCAATTTCCATACTTTAATCTCTGTTAAACTGTAATCGTTTGCCTTTTACTGAAGAATTGATATTTCCATTTTCAAAAACAATATTACCATTAACCATGGTTGTGAGTATTGAGGCCGGCAAAGTAAATTTTTCTAATGGGCTCCATCCACATTTGTATAAAATATTTTCTTTAGAAACGGTATAGGGCTTATTAATGTCAACCATTACCAAATCAGCAAAGTATCCTTCTCTGATGTAACCTCTTTCTTTTATTTGAAAACAATCTGCAACTGCATGACTCATTTTTTCGGCTATGCGTTCCAGTGATATATCTCCTATACTTGCGTGATGCAACATTAGCTGTAAGGAATGTTGTACCAAAGGCAATCCTGAATGTGCTGATTCATACGGTGGCTCTTTCTCGCTTAACAAATGAGGCGCATGGTCTGTGGCAATAATATCAAGTCGATTGTCGAGCAAAGCTTTCCACAAAGCAGATTTGTTATGAGGTGCTTTAATCGCTGGATTACATTTAATCTGATATCCTAATTGTGCATAGTCATCCGAAGTAAAATGCAAATGATGCACACAAACCTCTGCAGTAATTCTTTTTTCTTTCAAAGGCATCATGTTGCCGAATAAAATCAATTCTTTCTCTGTACTGATATGCAATATGTGTAAACGTGTATTGTATTTCTGAGCCATTTTAACAGCTCTTAGTGAAGATTCATAACAGGCATTTTCATCTCTGATTACAGGATGATCAGCTGGCGAAAGTTCAGACTTAAATGACTTTAATTGATTGTAATTATTTTTTATAATGGTTTCATCTTCGCAATGCGTAGCAATCAACAATTCAGATTCGCTAAATAATTTTTCAAGAGTGTTGTAATTGTCTACAAGCATATTACCAGTACTACTGCCCATGAAAATTTTAACGCCACAAATCTCATTTTTTCTTTTATTTACTTTTAGTACTTCTTCTGCATTATCATTGCTAACGCCCATAAAAAAAGAATAATTAGCTGGAGAAGTTCGGGAAGCAATTTGATATTTGTCCTCAATCAAATCAATTGTCAGCGCATTTGGAATTGTATTGGGCATTTCCATAAAACTGGTAACTCCACCTGCCACGCCTGCACTACTTTCTGTTTCAATGTTGGCTTTATGGGTCAATCCGGGCTCGCGAAAATGTACCTGATCATCAATCACGCCAGGGAATAAATGCTTCCCTTCGCCATTGATTTCGTTTACAAAAGATTTCACTGAAATGGAATTGTCAATGCGTTCGATACGTTCCCCTTCAACCAATACATCCATTGATTTTATTTCGCCTTCATTTACAACTGAAATGTTTTTAAACAGATATTTTTGCATAATTTCAAATTATTCTATAAACAATCAAAACTGATGCAAATTATTAAAAACGTATTCAAATTTCTGATTTTTGTTTTGCCCTTACATATTTCAGCTCAAAGCACTTATTTACAACAGGACGCTAAAGATTACCATTTTATAGACAGAATGGAAATAATGGAACAAAGAAATACTGATTTGAATTTTTCGACTTTAAAACCATATAATCGTAAATATGTTTTACAAGAAATGGCGAATCTTGACAGCAATGAACAGTTAGCCAAACTTTCAAAGCCCGATCGATATAATTTGTTGAGTCTTTACATGAATAACAGTGAATGGTATAATGGAAATGAATCTCTTTTTTCAAGTAAAAAACCTATACTCAAAACATTCTATAAAAATCAATCAAACGCATTCGAAGTCAATGTGAAAGATTTTTTCCTTGCTATAAATCCGGTATTACATTTTAGAATGGGAAAGGAATTAGATAATGATAAAAACATTTATCTGAATTCAAGAGGCATAACATTAAGAGGCCGTATTGCCAACAAAATCGGTTTTTCATCAACCATCATTGATAACCAGGAAAGAGGGCCATTATTTTTCCAGCAGGAAGTTGCTGAATTAAGAGCAGTTCCGGGTGTAGGATTTTACAAAGCATACAAACAAGATGTAAACTCACAAGATTATTTTGATGGCAGGGGTTATCTCACTTTTAACGCCACAAAATATATAGATTTTCAATTTGGATACGACAAGAACTTCATCGGCAATGGTTATAGAAGTCTATTTTTAAGCGACTGGGGAAACAGCTACTTGTTTGCAAAAATCAATACACGAATCTGGAAATTCAACTATCAGAATTTGTTTATGGAATTAATGCCAAGATATAAGGATATCGGCAACAATTTATTGAGAAGAAAATATGCTGCGATGCATCACCTAAGCATGAACGTAAGTAAATCTTTAAATATAGGATTGTTTGAAGGCATCATGTTTGGAAGATCGGATCATTTTGATTTTGAATATTTAAACCCCATCATTTTTTACAGACATGTTGAAGGATCAATTGGAAGTCCTGATAATGCGGTAGCCGGTTTAGATTTTAAATTAAATGTAAAAAAACGTGCTCAATTTTATGGTCAGTTTTTACTCGATGAATTCATTTTATCAAAAATCAAAAATGACCCTTCCAATTGGGTAAACAAATTTGGGATACAATTTGGCGCTAAATACATCGATGCCTTTGGTATAAAAAATCTTGATATACAAGCAGAAGTAAATAGAGTAAGACCTTTTACTTACTCTCATTTTGATACGATTAACAACTACACTCATTATAATCAACCGCTTGCTCATCCACTGGGAGCGAACTTTCAGGAATATATCGGCATAGTTAGATACCAGCCTTTCCCTAAATGGAATTTTTACGCAAGAGCTATTTATTTTTACAAAGGACTCGATACAGCCAATGCTAATTTCGGTGGAAATATTTTCAAAAGTTATCTCACCCGATTGTCAGATGCAGGCTTTAATGTTGGAAGTGGAAATAAAGCAACTTGTATGAACGCTACATTAAATGTTTCATACGAATTCAGACAAAATCTTTTCTTTGAAGCGGGTGTGCAGAACCGTGATTACAAATTGGCATCAGGTTATCATGATAACAGTGTTTCATTTAGTGCGGGAGTAAGATTGAATATTTATAAAAGAGAATATAATTTTTAGGATTAAGGATTGTTTTAACCACGAATTCACGAATTATTTCACCGCAGAGAACTTGAGCGTGTGAGGTTACGCGGAGATATTTGATTCTTACATTGCTCCCCTTAAAAACGGGAGAAGTTGTATAAGTAAATAAATATTACGCTGGAATGAAGAAACTTCAGTTGATTTATTTGGTGGTTCGAGTTGAGAAGACGTAATATTGCGATATTGCAATATTGCAAATACAATACATCACTCAAAACTCAACGGCACATTGATTTTTACACCAAAATTCCTCCCTAAATTAAACACACCTTGTCTTCCTGTAACTTCATTTACGGCTGCATATTTCAACCTGCTTAAATGCGATTGATAAGCAACATCTCCAATATTTAATGCAGATAAATAAACACCGATAATTTGTTTGTTTTTTTGATTATGAATTTCCGCCCCTAAGCCAATATTCATCAAAACATATCCTTTGCTGGCAGTTTCTGTATTATAAGCAGTAAAAGCATTGTTCTGACTGAACGTATTTTCTATCTCATATTTAGCATAAAAATTTTTGAATGATTTATTTAGCTTTTTAAAATCAGCTCTGAATTCTGTGAGTAATTTTGGAGCCGGAATAAAAGGCAGATTTTTCGATCCTTCCATAGCAGTTGCAAATTCCCCTCGCACATAAGAGAAACTATTTTCAATATGCAGCCAATCTAAAGGATGTGGATGTATATCCAGCGTAATTTCCATTCCATACATATTTGCTGCTTGCTGATCAAATGTAAAGGCAGTAAGATAACTTCCATTGACTTCCACTAGTGAATCAGTACCTGAAATGTTTTGCAACTTTCTGTAGTAAATAAAGTTGCTGAAATGATTGTAATAACCAGCAAGGTTAAACGAAAAATGTTCTTTGTTTACCGTTACAGCAGCATCAAATTGTGTACTGATTTCACTATTCAAATTGCGGTTACCATATTCATATCTGATTGTCCCTTCATGTGCACCTTTTGAAGCCAGTTCAGGTATGCTTGGCGCTCTGAAAGCACGGGCGATGTTGAATTTGAGATTCACAAGTTTATTCGCAGCATAGGTCAAACCCACACTGCCTGAAAAATTAGCATATTGCTTATTGAAAGCATCTCCTTTTATAATACTGCCTTCCATCAAATTTTTAACATCAATATTTCTATTGTCAAATCTCACCCCTCCACTGAAATTATATTTCTTAATCTCTTTCTGTGTAAAAAGAAAAAATCCGATATCAAACAAATGATAATCCGGAATGAGTTGTTCAACGCCAAGATTGGTATTCGTTTGATCCATTCCGTTAGTTCCAATCGAATGTTTCCATCCATTCTTTTCTCTGAAATGAAACTGAGAGGC
>CANGEZ010000149.1 GCA_947452875.1 Chitinophagaceae bacterium | reverse complement strand
GTATTCTTCTTTTCTTACTTTTCTAAAATTTCCATTATCCATAAATCCAATGATAGAGCCCGAACCTGCGCCATTGAAATAATAAACGGGTAAGCCTTTTCTGTCGTATACGGGTTTTTCAACGGGTACAGAAGGAATGGCAGCAATTAGTTTAGGTTCAGATTTTACGACAGTAGGTATTTCAACTGCTGCTACAACTGGTAACTGTTTAACAGGAATGGGTTGTGGATCTGTCTTTACAATAGCTGATGGTGTTGGCGCAATAGTTTTAACTGGTGTAGGTGCCTTTGCTAACTGTTTTTCTTTTATAGGCGCTGAAGGAATGTTGTAATCATTTTTCAGTATTTCCTCTCTTGTAATTTTTTCTGCACTGGTAAGCATTGATGCTGGCTTCACGATAACGGGAATGTATAAAGGTATATTTACAATATCACCAAAAAACACACTTGTAGAATCCAAGCATTTATATTCATTCACCACCACCGGACAAATTCGATTATCATAAATAGGAGCCGGAGCTTCTTTATTTACAATTTGATTTTCCAATTCGCGCTGGTAAAAGCGATATTCATCTACTTCCTGATAATAGTCTTTGTAAGTAATGTCTTTATAATTAGGATTGGGTTTTGTGCTCCCAAACTTGGCTTCCTGTGCAACGTCTACTTTTTCATTTCTGATCAACACAAATATACTTCTTGCTTGTTGGAGCCTATTGAAAATGTCTCTTTTTTCATCTTCATTCACAATTTTTACTGTTCGCGTTTTTACATACAGCTTATTGTTTTCGAAGAAGTCTTGCACTTTGATGGCATTGTTGTAAAGTACCATACTATCTTGAATAGTTGGACATTCAACTCTACGACCATAAATGTTTGTACATTGGGAATGGGCAAAAAAGGGCAACATCATTGCGATGCCAAGGACGATTTTCATGGGGTTATCTTTTGTTTTTCAATTACCTCATGTCATGCCTTAATTGGACTACCTCGTATATGAAGAGGCCTTCCCTTTTGGGCATTACAAGTGGTTTTAGGTTTAGCTATGTATATAACTGCTAATTCAGCAATTTATTATCTAACAAGGCAATTATTTTGCCAATCATGTTAATATTCCAAAAAATAAATTGGTCCTTAATAAAAAATATTTCATTTCAAAATAATTTAAAAAATAAAAAAAGAATTCAATTTATGAAGCTTGATTTTATTTTTTATAAAGGGGTAAATATAAATTAACACAATTATTTGTCACAGGATAAATTATTAATCGTAATATTGCGATTAATATGGGAGCAACAAAAACTTTAGATTATCGTAATAAAGAAATGGCAATTGCGAAATATGCAAAAGCATTATCACATCCTGCGAGAGTAGCTATTATAAACTTGCTATTAAAAAAACAATCCTGTATTTGTGGAGATATTGTAGAAGAATTACCATTATCGCAAAGTACCGTCTCACAACATTTAAAAGAATTAAAACAATCCGGACTCATTAAAGGAGATATTGATGGCGTTTCGGTTTGTTATTGTATTGATGAAAAAGAATGGACAAAAGCAAAATCTATATTAGCTGTCATGTTTGATACACCTGTTGCTAAAAATAAATGTTGCTAAATAACTAAATAGAGTAAACTAAAATTCATTCATATGAATACTGACCAAATATTAAAAGACATTGTAAAAAGCAAATACACAGAGATTGCTTTACAAGATAAAGAAACCAATATGTCTTCTTGCTGTGGTGCAGGCGGATGTTCTACAGAAGTATACAACATCATGTCGGAGGATTATTCTCAATTGAAAGGTTATAATGCTGATGCTGATTTGGGTTTGGGTTGTGGATTGCCTACTCAATTTGCCAAAATAAAACAAGGTGATGTTGTCATTGATTTGGGAAGTGGCGCTGGTAATGATTGTTTTATTGCCAGACATGAAACAGGCCAAACAGGAAAGGTTATTGGAATCGACTTCACGCCGGCTATGATTGAAAAAGCAAGAGTTAATGCAGAAGTAAGAGGATTTAATAATGTTGAATTCAGACAAGGCGATATAGAAAAAATGCCAGTCACTGCAAATGCGGCTGATGTTATTGTAAGTAATTGTGTATTAAACCTCGTGCCCAATAAAGATGGTGTTTTCAGCGATATGTACAGAGTGTTAAAACCAGGCGGACATTTCAGTATCAGCGATGTGGTGCTGGTTGGTGCTTTACCAGAAGGTTTGAGAAAAGATGCTGAAATGTATGCAGGTTGTGTATCTGGTGCCATACAGAAAGAAGTGTATCTTGAATTGATACAAGCCAATGGATTTGAAAATATCACTATTCAAAAAGAAAAACCTATTTACATTCCTGATGATATTTTGAAAAAATATTTAACTACAGAAGATCTTGCTGCATACAGAAATGACAATACAGGAATTTTTTCAATTACCGTATTTGCCACTAAACCATTAAACACATCTTGTACACCAGGATCTGGTTGTTGTTAATCATTATTTCAAATGAAAAGTTACATTACCGAAGCATTAGGAACCTTTATTCTTATTTTTTGTGGAACTGGCGCTATTGTGATCAACCAGCAAACAGGCGGATCAATTGGTCACTTGGGCATCTCAATAACTTTTGGGTTATTGGTGATGACATTAATCTATGCTTTTGGTAATATTTCGGGAGCACACTTTAATCCAGCTGTAAGTATTGCGTTTACCGTTGCCCGTAAGTTTACAATAAAAAAATTAGTTCCTTATATATTCAGCCAGCTACTCGGTGCCGTTTTGGCAAGTTTCTTTTTAAAATTATTATTTCCCCAAAACGATATGCTCGGCGGTACATGGCCATCGGGAACAGAAATGCAATCATTTATTTTAGAAATTTTCCTAGCCTTTTTTTTAATGCTGGTTATTTTAAATGTTGCGCATGGCAGCAGCGAACAGGGCTTGTTTGCTGGAATAGCGATTGGTTCAACTGTTTTACTTGAAGCGATGTTTGCGGGTCCTATTTCGGGAGCCTCTATGAATCCTGTTCGCTCTATTGCTCCGGCATTGGTTTCTGGTCATTTAGAACACCTTTGGATATATATTATAGCCCCAATAATAGGCGCCATTGTAGCTGTTCCGGTATGGAATTTTATTTCTAATCATCATCAAACTTCATCTTAAATACAATTTAAAAAATGAAAAAAATTCTTGTGTTGTGTACAGGCAACAGTTGCAGAAGTCAGATTGCCCATGGGTATTTAAAAAATCTTACTGAAGGGAAAGCCGAAGTATATAGTGCCGGAGTTGAAACTCATGGCGTCAATCCAAAAGCTATTGCTACCATGAAAGAAGATGGCATTGATATTTCGATGAACACTTCCAATAACATGTTGGAATATAAGGAAGTTGATTTTGATTTTGTGATTACAGTTTGTGATAACGCTAAAGAAAGATGTCCTTATTTCCCAACCAAGGCTATAAAGTTTCATTACAATTTTCCTGACCCTGCCAAAGCAACAGGAACTGAAGAAGAAATTAATTTTGCTTTTTCTCAGGTAAGAGATATGATTAAAGATTATTGCAAAGAATTTGTAAAAGACAATTTGTAAAACTTGTAATTTTTTTTTTGGGGATTTAAGCATTAAACTCACAAGTTATATTTTGTTCTATCGCGGGCTTTTTAAATTATTCACAAAAGAATAAATTATTTAAATCATCTTTGAATGATAATAAATTAAAAATTATGTACAAACATTCCTTATTCATCTTTCTTTTCATTTTGGGATTTGGACTTTCAAATTTAAAAGCCCAATCATCGCAACAGCCTGATTCATTGGGTTTGCCGGGCGATAATCTTAATCTTTATGCAGTGATGAAATTATTCCAGTCCTCACCAACACTGGAAGGTTTTGAGAAAAGTTTAAATTCAGAAGATTCAAAAATCAATAATCTGGATTTAAATAACGATGATAAAATTGATTATATCAAAGTTATAGACAACGTAGACAAGCAAGTTCACAACATCGTTTTACAAGTTCCTGTAAATGAAAAAGAAAATCAGGATGTTGCGACATTTATTGTTGAAAAAAATAGCAAGGGAGAAGTACAAATACAGCTTATTGGCGACGAAGAATTGTATGGCAAAAATTATGTTGTAGAGCCAAATTATACCGATTCTGCAACAAAAACAGAAACTCCAAATCCCGGCTATGTAAAGCAATCTACCACTCAAACCACAGATTCAAAAGGCAATACCACAATTATTAATAATTACACCACCACTCAAACGGCATCATGGCCTGTAGTAAGTTACATGTTTATGCCAACTTATGTTGTTTGGGTTTCTCCTTGGAGATATGGATATTATCCATCTTATTGGAATCCATGGACACCTTGGTATTGGCAACGTTATTATGGTTATCATTATAATTATGGATCTTATTATTATGGTCATTATCATTACTGCAACTATTACAGAAATCCCGGTGCTTATAACAATTATTACAGCAGAAGAAGTGCTTCAGTTACTATTAATGTAAATATCAGAAACGGTGGTTACAGAAGGTCGTATTCACATCCTGAATCTAGATCTATGGGAAACAGAGATTTCGATAGAGATTCAAAAAAGAATCGTAATAGAGGTGATAATGGAAATGATCATTCAAAGATAAAAAATGCATCAACTAAAAATAGAGATAACAGCGGTTCAAATAAACAAATCCGAAATGTTAAACAAAAAGCCGGAAATAATTCAAATGATCGCTCTTTACCTACCAGACAAAATCAAAGCATAGATAGAAGACCAGTTGACAGAACACCTGTAAATCGCAGCGGCGGAAGGGTAGGCGGCAGAAGACCATAATTTCATACTCATAAAAATTCTATATTTTCTAAGGGCTGCTTCAATTAAATGAGGCAGCCTTTTATTATTCTGTCAATTACCAATGCTAAAAGTCATGACAAACAAACGAAAGTGATTGGAACGGTTTGGGCTTTGGTTTATTAGGGAATAACTTTCTTTGGCATTAAAACTGATTATGGTAGAATTATTTATGACTATGATGTAGCCAAATCAGACATGCTTTGTGTAGCTATGACGTTTACTTATGTCAATGTGAAAAAGAAGTAATCAAGTTTTAAAAAATATAAAATAGATATTTATGAATGAAAAAGAGCGTCAGTTTGCTTTTATTATATTGACCCACCTTCTACCAACACCGCTTCAATCATCTGATTTTTATTTACTATTTCTTTTTTTATAATAGACATCATAAAATCTGCTGCCAGTTTACCAAGCTTTTCACCACTAGTTTCTACGTAAGTAATTTCAGGATAGTATAATTTTGGGTAATATCCGTCGCTTATTGAAATAACGCCGGTGTCGTCGGGATAATTGATTTTCAGATGTTGAAAAGCTTTGATGCTTCCCATCAATATTTCATCACTCATGCAAAAAAGGGCATCAGGTTTATTTTTTTTGGAATAATAATCTTTTGTTATTTCAAGCGAGTGGTTATGATTTTCTGCAAATACAACATCAGCCCTAATATTTTTATAAAGCTTTATTGTTTCCTCAAATGCATTTAATCTTGCCTTTGTGATTGAAATTTTCTTATTTCCAAAAATAGCAAGGATGTTTTTCTTTCCTTTATTAATGAGCGTTTCAACTGCGATTTTAGCGGCCTGATAATCAGATACGCATACTTTGTAAGGGTGGTCTTCGTCTACTTTATCAAAAAATACTACAGGGATTTCAGCCTCAGACAGTTTCTTGTACATTTCAAAATCTTTTGTACC
>CANGEZ010000148.1 GCA_947452875.1 Chitinophagaceae bacterium | reverse complement strand
CTTGTAGAGTGGAGTTTCAAATTGTTGCAATGAGGAATGCAATGATGCTTTTTCTTTTTTAATCAAATCTAGTCTCCATTTTTTTTCGTAATCGCTTTGATAATTGACTGCAATGATTTTTCCATCATAACTATCAATCCAAACGATGCCATAATCCAGCATGATACCTCGCCAACCTGCCTCCGACCATTGTTTGGTTTTTGAACGACTAATCATTCGTACAAGCGAATCGTCAAATACTTGCTTGAAACGGAGTTTAAATTCTTTTTCATTTTTGATGTCCGGAATTGGATATTCCCTGCGCAATGGATAATTGATTAGTTTAGAAATCCTGCCGATATCATTTTGTTTGAAAGCGGTAATTACCTTGTTGATGTTGGCTATTTTGTATGCAGCAAGCTTTTGATTTTGTGTATGAGCCAAATTGCAAATCAATAAGCTGAAAAAAAGTAGGAGTGATTTCATTTGGAGTGAACTCTCTTTAATAAGAGGACTTTTTGCCAAATTATTTCGTTCGTAGATATGTTGTATTTTGGCTTTATCTTTTAGTTCAACTCGCATAAATAAGTTGTTTTCAATCGGTATAAAATTTCCAGTTTAATTTTATTTCTTCGTTAGATTGAAATTTTTCAATTTTTTCGAGTATTGATTTTCTGTGAGCATAGCCAAGTAAAAATACTCCTTGATTAAAATCATTTGCCAAACTGTAATTAAGAATATTTTGAAGCATTGTATTTTCTCGGTTTTCATGTTCTTTGTGAAATGAAGTATAAATACGAAGAAGTATATTTTTTTTAACACCACTAAATTCTATTAGTTGTTTCTCTATTGCTTTTGTTTTATCGAATAATTCAATGCATTTCTCACTGTTTAGATAATAAAATCCTTCTTTATCTCGCAATCTACAATGCTCTTTTATTGCTTCTTTATAAACATCATATTTGTTAAATGACTCAAACATGTAATCCAACTCATTATAATTGAAATTAGAATTAATGTCTACGGGAATATGTTTAATGTTGTGATTCTTTAAATACTTTTTTATACAATCAATTTCAAGAGATGTAAATGAACTCTCGTTGGCATAGTAATTTTGAAATTTATCATCATCTGTTTCTTCTTCAAAAATCACATCAGGATTAATTGTTTCAAGAATTCTGTGTAATTCATCTGAACTACATTTTCCGCTTTCTTTATGTTCTGTTGAAATAAGTGTAATATTTCGTAACTGCATAATTCTTTTACATTTTTTCTATCCATCGATATTCATTGCCATTTGTACTCCATTGAAATTTCCACATTTCTCCTGTTTCATCATTAGTTAAGTAAAACTGAAACATACTTGTCATAGGTGTTATTGTAAATTTGTTAGTCTCGGTAAATGAAAGTTCGTTATCATTGATGACAACTGAAAGTATTTTGTCAACTCCCTCTACACTATATTGACATTGCCATAATTTACCAGAAAATTTGTCAAGTAATATGTATGTCCACATGTTTTCTGTCTTATATAGAGCGTATCTATTTGATTTTTCACTATATGGTGTTGATGCACTGTGAACTAAAAAAAGTTGTCCATCACTTTGAATTTGATAAACTTCACCTGTTTTTGTATTAAGCTTTAGTTGATTATAAATATTGTCTGTTTGATAAAGTTTATAAGTTTGAGCATTTAGTTTCAAACCTATTAATAAAGAAAAAATAAGCATTAATTCTTTCATAACTAGTTTATTTTAGGATGTTATCTCAATCTTGACAATAAATTGCTGAATACTGACAATAAATTCTCATTTAAATTAATTGAATAAGATATTCAAGTAAGAAAAAAGACACTTTAAGAATATTGAAAATATTTATACTCAAAAAATAAATTGCAAGTAAACTTTCTACACAAGAAATCCCACTTTGAAGAAATTAAACCAGACTATACTCCACCATCCACTCAATCCCAAACTTATCCCTTAACATCCCAAAATAACTACCCCATGGCGTTTCAGAAATGGGCATTTCGACATTTCCGCCTGCTGAAAGACCATGGTATATTTTGTCGGCTTCTTCCTTGCTTGCTGCAGTCACAACAATCTTAGATCGGTTTTCATTTTCATTAACGCGTCCCATAGCTTCAGGTACATCATTGCCCATTAAAATAGCATTACCAATGGGCAAAGCGATGTTCAATATTTTATGTGCTTCGTTTTCCGGAATCGGAAAGTCAGGACCAGCAATATCTTTGAGTCGAACGATTTTGGAGAACTCTCCACCAAATACTGATTTATAAAAAGTAAAGGCTTCTTCAGCATTGCCGTTGAAATTGATGTGTGGATGGATATTTGCCATGAGTAATATTTTTAAAATGGTTTAGAGCTAAATGATGCAAGTGTTGTTTTGTTATAAATCTTTTAAATGCCTTCTGTAAAAATATTTTCAATCATTCAACCTTTTTTCTACATCCATTTGCTGGTGAAGAATTCTAATGATTTCAATTTCGGTTTTATCCTTGTTAATCTTGTAAAAAATAAAATGAGAATTTACTTTTGAACGAAAATAGCCTTCTCTGATGTGTCCACAATCCTTTCCGGAAGTAGGATTGGCTGCAATAAATTCTATTTCGTTTAGTAAGAGGTTGTAATATCTGTCGGCTTGGTGAATCGACCAAGTTTCAAAAGTATAAAGCCAGATGCCTTCAAGATCTTTTGCGGCTTCTTTACTTATTTTATAAGCAATCACTTTGCTTTATGTTTTTGATGAAGATTTTTCAAAAAAGCATCACGTTCAAAATTTTCGACAAACCCGGATTGCTCACCTTTTTCCAAATCTTTTATCAGTTCTGTCTTTTTGGCTTCCTCAAATTCAAACAATCGCAATGCGGCTCTTACAACCTCGCTCACAGAGGAGAATTTGCCTGTTTCAATTTGCTTATTTATAAAGTTATCGTAGTATTCGCTTAACAGTATCGATGTATTTTTAGACATGTCAAATCAATTTTAACTAAAATACCATTTATTGGTATAATTTACAAATTTTGATAAATCTCATACAAGAAAATGCATGTAACTCCGAATCCCAAACGCCAAACAACTCCCCCTTTGGGGGATTTAGGGGGCTCTATCTCAACCTATCACTTTCCGCAATAATCTTATTGTCTTTTCTAATACCTTTGATTGCCAGATAGAAGAATATCAAAACCAAAAACTGAAGTATCGAGCCAACAGCATAACTGCCTTCAGTGAATTTTTTAATGCCAACTTCATAATCCGCAATGAGGATTATTTCGAGAAGGATACCAACGAAGATGAGTTTCAGTTGAAGCTTGCGGTTGCTGTATAAAAAAATGGTGATCAAGGCCAATACGCCAATCGTAACCGTTAGTATATTGCTGATGATGTCGTACATGCCGTTTAACTGCGTGAATGTTTTTAACGGGGTAGTCATTTCTCCTACAGGAATAATGTTTCCGGTATAAAATGAAACTTTCAGACTGGCCATCACACAAATAGATGCAAGTAAAAGCCAGATGGTTTGAATGCGTTGAATCATAGTCGATGTTTAAAAGGTTTAATAAGTTCAATTTGTTCAAGAGGTTTCTTACTAAAGAGATTGTTGGTTCCTTCAAACGTCTTGAACCTTTTGAACCTCCCAAACCTTTTGAACTTTTAAATGTATAATTTCTAGAAATGTTTTTGATTAAAGAGTATGTTCATTTAGTCAAACGTCTTGAACCTTTTGAACTTCCCAAACCTTTTGAACATATCTATCCGAGTTCTGGATACAACGGAAACTGCTCCATAAATTTCCCAACTTCTTCTTTCACCGCTGCAATTGTCGCTTCGTTATCGATATCCATCAACACGCGATCGATGAAATCAACAACAGTCTGCATGTCGTTTTCTTTCATGCCTCTGGTGGTAATAGCGGGAACGCCTACACGAATACCGCTGGTTACAAACGGACTCTTATCATCATAAGGAACCGCGTTTTTATTTAAAGTGATATGAGCTCTATCTAAAGTTTCCTGAGCTTTTTTACCGGTGATGTTTTTATTGCGAAGATCAATAAGCATCAAATGATTGTCGGTGCCACCGCTTATGATATGATAATCTTTGGCTACAAATGCCGCTGCCATAGCTTGTGCGTTTTTCTGAACTTGTTTTGCATAAACAGTAAATTCATCTGATAATAATTCTCCGAATGCTACTGCTTTAGCGGCGATTACATGTTCCAACGGTCCGCCCTGTGTACCGGGGAAAACTGCCATGTCGAGCAAGTTGCTCATCATTCTTACATTGCCTTTCAAATCTTTTAAACCGAAAGGATTTTCAAAATCTTTCTTCATCAAAATAATACCTCCTCTTGGTCCACGTAATGTTTTATGTGTTGTACTTGTAACAAAATGACAATGTTCAAATGGAGATGATAATAATCCTGCGGCAATCAATCCTGCCGGATGTGCCATATCACACAATACAAACGCGCCAACTTCGTCTGCTACTTTTCTGATTCTTGGATAATCGATATCTCTGCTGTAAGCCGAAGCCCCGCAGATGATCAATTTTGGTTTTTCGGTTCTTGCTTTTTCTTCCAGCATTTCATAATCAATCAAACCGGTTTCTTTTTTAACACCGTAGAAATGTGCTTTATAAGTTTTGCCTGAGAAATTAACTGGAGAGCCGTGTGTTAAGTGACCGCCCATGCTTAAATCCAATCCTAAAATGGTATCACCGGGATTTAGAATGGCGAGCATTAAAGCAGCATTTGCCTGAGCACCACTGTGTGGTTGCACGTTGGCATATTCACAATTAAAAACTTGTTTGATTCTATCGATAGCTAGTTGTTCTACCTGATCTACGATTTCACAACCACCATAATATCTTCTGCCAGGATATCCTTCCGCATATTTATTGGTTAATGGAGAACCCATGGCTTGCATCACTTCCATGCTGGTGAAATTTTCACTGGCAATCAGCTCTATACCATGACGTTGTCTGTGTAGTTCTTGACCGATTAAATCAAAAATCGCTTTATCCTTGTACATATTTAATTTTTTATGGCGCAAAGATACATCCGCAAGGTTAATCTGAGATGAAGAATTAAAGAGTTTTAAATGATTTCTAAACAATTGGACCATCATGTGCATTTTAGTCAAAAAGTCCTAATTTCACTCCCCGAAACAAGAAATCTGATGAAGGCGATTATTCCAGTAGCTGGTGCAGGCACTAAGTTACGTCCACATACATACACTCAACCTAAAGCGCTGATACCGCTTGCAGGCAGAACCATACTCAATATCATTTTAGACCAGTTGAAAGAAGCCGGTATTACCGAGTTTATTTTCGTTATTGGTTATTTGGGAGAAAAGATTCAGGATTATGTAACCGCAAATTACCCTGATTTGACTTGCCATTTTGTAACCCAGAATGATCGTCATGGTACAGGTCATGCAGTTGAATTAACTAGGTCTATTGTTGTCGATGATGACGTTTTTATTGTATTAGGAGATACCATTGCAGAATATGATATCAAGGAAGTGATGGATTCTCCTTATTCCATGCTGGGTGTAAAAAAAGTGGATGATCCGAGAAATTTCGGGGTGGCTGAAATTGAAGACGATGGATTTATAAGTAGAGTAGTGGAAAAACCGGTAATTCCAAAAAGCAATATGGCGTTGGTGGGTATTTATAAAATAAAAGAGTCTCATCTTTTATATGGCTGTCTAGAAACCATCTTAAGCACCAAAGAAGATTTGGATGATTTTAATTTGACCGATGCTTTGGAATGTATGAT
>CANGEZ010000147.1 GCA_947452875.1 Chitinophagaceae bacterium | reverse complement strand
TGAGCATAGCCATCTTCAGACAAATGGTCTAACATTGTTGAAATGATATCTGTTGCTGCAATACCATTGATACTTTTTATGATGGTTCCTCTTTTAAAAATGCTGTCTTTCTCATCTAAATTTCCAACAACAGCCATTGTATCATTCCATACTTTAAGCTCCAATGGGAATGATGGTGATTTTTTGTTTTTGTTTTGCTTTATGCTCTGCTTACTTCGCATCACAGATGTATGACCGCAATGAATTTTATTAAGCAATGGAGCAATTACCTGCCAGGTAAACTCCTGCTCCGTCATACTATCCTGAATTTTATTTTTATAATACTCAAAATAATAGTCCATGCTGTCTTTGGATGTAAACCAGTAAAGTGATGGATGTTTGGATTCAAGAATATTTTTCAAAACATGGTAATCTGCATGAAGTTGTTTTTTTTCAAACTTTTTATTTACAGAGATGACACCTGAATGTTTACACGATAAAAAAAACAATGAAACACAAAACAGTAAGGGCAGAAAAAAATATCTCATGGTTGAATTAAAATCAAAGTATAAAATTATAGCTTTTGTAGGTTTAATTCAAGTTTATATCATGATTGATTTAATCCAAACGGCAATAATGTTGTGTCAATAAATCAAAAAGTTTTTCTTCTTATCACATTATCTGAAAAATGATCCATCTTGTACATTACATTATCAATTACATATTTAAGTTGTTCATCTTTTTTTTGAATACTTCCTATTAATGCATAGAGTAATTCTTTATCCATCACTTCATTTTTTTCAGAAGGCGCAGCATTGGTGTATGTTTTTTCTTTTACTACATCATGAGGATCTGAAAACAAATGTTCGATTTCTATTTCTAGTGTTATGGCAATATCTTCTAGCTGACTAAGTGTAATTTCAGACATATCGTTTTCGATATTGCTAACAGCTGCTTCCGACATTTTTAGTGCGTTGGCCAGATCTTTTTGTTTGATGTCATTCATGCCTCTCCATTTGCGGATGTTGTTACCAATTTTTATTCTTTCATAACCGCCTGCGTTTAAATTTGATTTCATGTGATTGTGTTTTTTAATTAATAATTAGAGTGTAAAATTATTTTGAAGTCAAGTTTTTTCAATGGGAAAATGAGCCCATATTAAACAGAAAATAACAAGAGAATATTGTGGATTTCACAGTAAAAAAACTGCTGAATAAAGTTATGCTGTGACTGAATTTTCTTCAGTGTTTTTTTATGGTTTTTATTTTGCCTTAATTGAATTTTACATCATCAATGGCCATTGTTCGGTTGACTGCTTTAACCGTAATCAAAGCAAATTTTAATCAATCAACTTAAATTTATTACAATGAAAAAATTATTGGTTATTACCCTGACCATGTTTTCAGCAACTTGCTTTTCTCAATCCACTAAAACAAGTCCTGATGGTGGTGGAGGCATTCCACCCTGTCCTGATAGTTATTGTCCATCAATTAATTTCTCCATAGACATGCTTAATCTTCACAAGCCCAGAACCGGTTGTACCAGTGGATTAGGCATTTGTTTGAAATTTTCTGTTAGTCTAAATTGTAACCCTTGTATTGGCAAAAGTTATATCAAAGGAGATAAAGTAAATCTTTGGATAACATCAAACGGACAAACAGCTACACTTCGTTTTCCGGTAAATGTAAAATTTGAAAAAGGTTTTGAAAAAGCAGATTTCTCTACCTTTGAAATTGAAGACAAAGCGCTTTCGTTCACTTTCGAAAATGGCGTTACCAAATTGGCAAAAGGAGGTTTGTATCCGGTTTCACAGTCGGGAGATGAGTTTGTTGTTAACCTTAATTTTTATTAAATCTTATACTCTGAAGCTGGCGTTAATGCTGGCTTCAGAGTTTTTTAAAAATAACAACTATCATTTAAATATTTATTATCATGAAGCCTACTAAAATCTGTTTGCTGTTTTTAATAATTGCATTTTCGGGATGCAAATTGTATGTCAATCACAAATTCCATTTAGAAAGAAAGTTTGATTTTAAAGACAAAGCATCTTTCCTTAAATACCTGAAGTCTAAAAAAATATTTGATGACAATCATATTCTTTATGTTGAAGCTGACGGTTATCAAAACTTTATTAATGAGAAATTACAACAAGACAGTTCCATTGTATATCAGGGTTGTTATCTTAATGATTCTGTTTACATCAACAGAAGTAGCCTATTAAATGAAAACACTTCTTGCATGGGTAGAATTGATCTTGAAATTGCTGCTAATTTTAAACGTACAACAATTCCTGATAGCTTGCTAATTATAGGTAAAAGTATTTCATCTTATCATTTGAAACACCTCAATGACAACACACCTTTTTACATGAACCCTAATAAGAAAATTAACTTGTTGTTGGTGTATGCTTATTCATTGGGAACTTACTATGATGAGTTGTATCGGAAAATCATGATATTGACCAAAGAAAATGAATCCATAGCGGACACCTACTTAATATGCGTGGATCCTGTTTACCTTTTAAAATGACACCTTTGAAAAACTTAAACTTATTGATAGTTATGATTACGATTTCAATAAAAACAAATGCGCAAAAATTAGAATTGACTACTTTAAAAAGAATAGACCCAATTACTATTATTGGATCCAATTATGTAAGCATGCCTGATTGTTCAATATCAAACAAAAAACTTTTTGATTTTAATAATCCATATACTTACTTGCAATTAATGATAGATGAAAGTGGAAATTCTTATCAAATACTTTACCAGACGAATATGACAGATGCGCTTGACTATCTATCCCTCAGCAATAATGCCAATTACCAATGTTTCACAGTTAAAAAAAATGAATATTGCAGTTGTGTAAAAAAATCACAAGAAGAAACATTTTCTTCTTTACAAACTTCGGCTACGCTTGACTGTGTGGTTAGAATATTAAGTCGATGTGATTAATAAATTATTTCTTCAAATGATTCCATCCTTGTGCCACTAATTCGTGTTTATTACCCGCTCTAGTAATTAAGTGTTTTCCTTCTGCAGGTGCCGTGATGTAACCAATTACAGAGATAGAAGGATTGGATTTTATTTTTTCATAATCTTCTTGAGAAACTGTAAAAAGCAATTCGTAATCTTCGCCACCGCTTAACGCACATGCTGTTGGATCTAGTTGTAATTTATAGGCAAAAGCTTTGGCTTCTTCATTGAAGGGAAGCTTGTCTTCATAGAGTACACAACCCGTATCACTTTGTTTGCAGATGTGCATGATATCGCTGCTGATGCCATCACTCACATCTATCATGCTGGTGGGTATTATTTCTGATGCAGCAAAAAATTCTATGATATCTTTTCTGGCTTCAGGCTTTAATAACCTGCCTATTATATTTGTTTGACCTTCAAGATCAGGCTGAGCGCCGGTTTCTTCGAAAATCTTTTTTTCTCTTTCCATTAAAGTAAGGCCTAAGAAAGCACCACCTAATTCGCCACTCACACAAATCAAATCATGCACATTAGCACCGCTTCTTTTTACAAAACTATCAGGAGCTACTTCTCCAATAGCAGTAACGCTAATGATAAATCCTTTTTGCGATGAACTCGTATCACCACCAACAAGATCTACATTGTAAAATTCACAAGCCGCATATACACCTGCATAAAAATCATCCAAAGCCTCCAAGCTAAATCTATTACTGAAAGCAATGCTCAAGACAATTTGTGTTGGAATAGCATTCATCGCATAAATATCACTGAGGTTTACCACAACAGATTTATATCCCAAATGCTTTAAAGGTGTATAAGACAAATCGAAATGGATTCCTTCTATCAACAAATCTGTAGACACAACTGTTTGTCTTCCAAAATGATCAATGACTGCTGCATCATCGCCTACGCCTAACAGTGAGGAAGCATTTTTAAATTCAATATTTTTTGTAAGGTGATCTATCAAACCAAATTCACCCAAAGAGCCGATTTCCGTGCGCTGATCCATTATTGCTGATTATATTTATTAAGATTATTTTTCTCCTCTAACATAAGCCAATAGCTCATCATGAATTTTTCCATTGGTAGCGAGTAAATGTGGCTGATAAGGAGAATAATGATTGCCTTCAAAATCTGTTACTTTTCCACCGGCTTCTTCTACCATAAGAAAACCTGCAGCACTGTCCCAAGCCTGTAATTTATGTTCATAAAAACCATCAAATCTTCCTGCAGCAACCCAGCACAAATCAATAGCCGCACTGCCCAATCTTCTTACCGGAATTCCCTGGCGAACAAGCTTTGAAAACACCTGCAAAGGACCATTTGGACTGTCTAGATAGGTATAAGGAAAACCTGTTACCAGGCAACTTTTAATAACTTGGTCTTTATTGCTGACATGAATACGCTTTTCATTTAAATAAGCACCCATACCACGTTGCGCGAAATACAATTCATTCATGAATGGGTTGTAAACAGCTCCTAAAATCATTTCGCCATTTTTTTCAACGCCAATACTTACACAACAAATCGGAATGCCATTGGCAAAGTTTACAGTCCCGTCAATAGGATCAATAATCCACTTGTACTCACTTTGAGTAACAATCTCACCAGTTTCTTCACTTAAAATAAAATGATCAGGACAATCAAATTGAATCGCTTCAATGATGGCTTTTTCTGCGGCATGATCTGCTTCAGTAACCAGATTATTAATTCCTTCTTTATTTGTAATTTGAAACTGGCCGTTGAAATAATGCTGTATTTGGGCGGCTCCGGCTTGTACCGCGTTTAATAAAGTACTTTTAAACATACGCAAATATAATGAATTAGGTTTTTGGTGTTTGTAGAAATAGAGATTGGGTGTTTTTTAAACAGATAATAATGATGTTTTTCACGGCTTTGACTCATTCCACCGTTTAAATGGTACTATGTTTATAAAGTGTTTTTTTAAACAGATAATAATGTTGTTTTTCTCAACTTTCACTCATTCCACCGTTTAAATGGTAGAATGTTTATAAAGTGTTTTTTAACCAAATATTCATGTTGTTTTTCCCAACTTTCACTCATTTCACCGTTTAAATGGTACAATGTTTATCAAATAAATCCCTCGATTTTTTGATGATTGCCTTAAAACTGCTTAATTCGTGTTCAAATCAGCAAAGTGAAACTCTCAGTAATCATTGTCAATTATAATGTGAAGTATTTTTTGGAGCATTGCCTCAATTCAGTGAGCAAGGCCTGTAAAAATATTGAGGCAGAAATTATAGTTGTAGACAATGCTTCTACCGATGGTTCCAAATTGTTTCTCGAAAGCAGATTTTCAAACATCAGGTTTATCTGGAATGAATCGAATCTTGGGTTTTCAAAAGCGAATAATCAAGCATTGAAATATGCTTCTGGTGAATACACTTTGTTTTTAAATCCTGATACAATTGTTCCTGAAAATTGTCTTAAAAAATGTATTGATTTCTTTGAAACACATGCCGACTGTGGCGCTATCGGCGTTAAGATGATTGACGGCAGCGGTAATTTTTTAAAAGAAAGCAAAAGATCTTTTCCTACACCAGCTGCATCGTTTTACAAGTTGACTGGATTGCATAAACTATTTCCCGCCAGCAAAAGATTTGCCGCCTATTATGCGGGTCATTTACCTGAATCGAATACAGCTTCGGTTGAAGTGTTATCGGGTGCCTTCATGATGGTGTCGGATAAAATGCTAAAAAGAGTAAAAGGTTTTGATGAAGATTTTTTCATGTATGGTGAAGATATCGACTTGAGCTATCGTATTAAAAAAACAGGATTTAAGAATTACTATTTTGCCGACACTACCATCATTCACTTCAAAGGT
>CANGEZ010000146.1 GCA_947452875.1 Chitinophagaceae bacterium | reverse complement strand
TAGCCCCCTCAATCCCCCGAAGGGGGAAGCTGATTGTAGGTTTTGTTCAAAAGGTTCAATAAGTTCAAAATGTTCAATCAACCTTTTAAACTTTTTAAACGTATTGAACTTTTCTAAGCATCCAGCAAATCTCACATTTTAAAAACCGCCTCACATCAATTACCTTTGTGTTCCCAAAAAAATTATATCAAATAATATATGAGCTCACAGCATTTATCCGAACAAGAAATTATTAGAAGAGAGAAAAAAGCAGAATTGGAAAAATTAGGTATCGATCCTTATCCTGCTGCGTTATATCCAGTCAATTCCAGCGCAGAATATATAAAGACTCATTATAAAGGCGAGGAGAATAAAGCTGATTTCGCAGATGTTTGTCTGGCAGGAAGAATCATGAGCGTTCGTGATATGGGCAAAGCCAATTTCGCCGTAATGCAAGATGGTACTGGCAAAATTCAATTTTATATCAAGCAGGATGATATTTGTCCGGATGATGATAAATCCCTTTTCCAAAACGTTTGGAAAAAGTTGATTGATATCGGTGATTTTGTGGGTATTAAAGGATATGTCTTTACTACCAAAACAGGCGAGACTTCTGTACACGTAAAAGAATTTACCATTTTAAGCAAATCATTGCGTCCATTGCCTATTGTAAAGGAGAAAGATGGTGAGGCATTCGATGAAGTTACTGATCCGGAATTCAGATACAGGCAGCGTTATGCTGATTTGATTGTAAATCCAGGTGTGAAAGAAGTTTTTGTAAAAAGAACAAAATTTGTAAATGCCATTCGTGAATTTTTGAATGAACGTGGTGCCTTGGAAGTAGATACTCCTGTATTACAAAGTATTCCCGGCGGTGCTGCGGCACGTCCTTTTACCACCCATCATAATGCATTGGATGTACCGATGTATATGCGTATTGCGAACGAATTGTATTTGAAAAGATTGATTGTCGGCGGTTTTGAATGGGTGTATGAATTCAGTCGTAATTTCAGAAATGAAGGCATGGACAGAACACACAACCCTGAATTTACTATATTGGAATTTTATGTGGCTTATAAAGATTACGAATGGATGATGGATACCACAGAGCAAATGTTGGAAAAAGCAGCAATTGCCGTAAATGGAACTTCATCATGCTTGGTGGGAGATAAAGAAATAAGCTTCAAATCTCCTTTCAGAAGAGTGACAATGTTTGATGCCATAAAAGAACATACAGGCTTCGATATCAGCAGTATGGATGAAGAAGGTATCAGAGGTGTTTGCCAACAGTTAGGCATACACGCTGATGTGAAATGGGGTAAAGGAAAATTAATCGATGAAATCTTCGGCGAAAAATGCGAAGCTCATTATATACAACCAACTTTCATTACCGACTATCCGGTGGAGATGAGTCCTCTAACCAAAAAGCATCGCAGCAAACCCGGACTGGTAGAGCGTTTTGAGCTGATGATAAACGGTAAAGAAATTGCCAACGCCTACAGTGAATTGAATGATCCCATTGAACAAAGAGAGCGTTTTGAAGAGCAGGTAAAATTAATGGAAAGAGGCGATGACGAAGCGATGTTTATTGATCACGATTTCTTGCGTGCTCTTGAATACGGTATGCCACCTACAAGTGGAATTGGTTTCGGTATCGACAGAATCTGTATGTTGCTGACAAATCAGCATAGTATTCAGGATGTGTTGTTCTTTCCGATGATGAGACCGGAGGTTAATATTTGATGATTTGGTGATGTGCTAATTTGATAATTTTTCACCGCGGAGAATAGAGGAAATGAGTTTACGCAGAGGGACGATAGTTGGGATTAGGAATTTGTGATTGGAAACTTGCTTCTCAGCAATGTCTCCTGCAAGGGACGTTGCGTTTTTATATAATTATTAACCCTTCTTGAAACCTAGTGCCTTAGCGCCTTTGTGGCAACATAAATAATAAAAAATCTCTGCGGAAACTCAATTAACTCATGTTCTCCGCGGTAAAAAACAAAAATAATCTCTTATGCATAAACAATTACTCACTGCAATTTTCACCATCATTGCATTCACCGCTTTCTCACAAAAGAAACCTCTCACCAACGATCAGTATTTCAAAAACAATTTCAAAGGCATTCAAAATCCTTTGCCTCAATCCATCACTTGGTTGGATGATACAAAATTCATGATGACAAAAAACGGCAACAAATTGATTGTTGATGCCAAAACAGGAAAAGAAGAAGCGCCTATTCAGGGATTTGAAGCCCCAAAAATCACAATGCCTAATGATGCATTTATCAAAGGCAATGATTTGTTTATCAAATTAAATGGAGAAAACATCCAGCTTACTTTTGATGACGCTAAAGAAATCAATCCGACTATGAGTCCGGATAATAAATATGTCGCTTACACAAAAAACAATGATTTATACAGTCTGGAGATTTCAACTAAAAAAGAAAACAGAATAACTACAGATGGTAGTGATGTAATATTGAATGGTTATGCAAGTTGGGTATATATGGAGGAAATTTTGGGAAGATCATCACAGTATCGTTCATTTTGGTGGAGCCCGGATAGTAAACATATTGCGTTCTTCAGAGCTGATGATTCTAAAGTTCCTACATACACACTTACTGATGCACCAGGACAACATGGATATGTAGATGTGATTCGTTATCCAAAAGTGGGAGATGCAAATCCTGAAGTGAAAGTGGGTATGGTTGCTGCTGATGGTGGAAATATTGTTTGGGCTGATTTCAATGAACATGATGACCAGTATTTCGGTTTGCCTTACTGGAAGCCCGATGGTAAAACTTTGCTGGTACAATGGATGAATCGCAAACAAAACCAATTGAAAATTTGGGAAGTGAATCCTGCAACAGGAATGAAAAATTCTTTCCTTACAGAAGAGCAAAAAACATGGGTGAGTTTGGATGATGAAGGCAGAAGAATTAGTTTTCTTCAAAATGGGAAAGGCTTTATTTACAGAAGTGATGCCAGTGGTTACGATCATTTGTATTATTACGACATGAGTGGAAAGCTTGTCAATCCTATCACTTCGGGAAAATATACAGTTACGGATATCAATTATATTGATGAAAAAAACAGCGTTATTTATTTCACCGCCAGAAAAGAAAATACAGCACGTAAAGATTTTTATAGTATAAATTTTAATGGAAAAAAATTACAGCGTCTCACATTTGGAGAATTTAATCATACTTCAATCAATCTTTCTCCATCAGCAACTTATTTCGTAACAACATATAGCAATTCAACTTCGCCTTCGAAAATGACTTTGGTTTCAAACAAAGGAAAAATCATCAAAGAACTTGGTGATAGTAAAGGAGAGGAGTTGGAAAAAACAGAAATCGCCAAAACAGAATTACTTCGTGTAATGAGCGACGATAGTTTGTATAGCTTACCCATGAAAATAACATGGCCATTGAATATGGTTCCTGGAAAAAAATATCCTGTCCTGATTTCTATTTACGGTGGTCCGAATGCAGGAACAGTAATGGATACATGGTCTTTAACCGGAACGCAGCAATGGTATGCCAAAGAAGGTTTAATTCAAGTGGCCATGGATCACAGAGCCAGCGGGCATTTTGGAAAAGAAGGCGTAAACTATATGTACCACAATCTCGGTTATTGGGAAATGAAAGATTATTCTACTATGGTGAAATGGTTAATTGCAAATGCTCAGGCTGATCCTTCTAAGATTTGTATTACAGGTTTTAGTTATGGTGGTTATATGAGTTGTTATGCATTAACCTATGGTGCTGATGTATTTACTCATGGCATGGCGGGCGGAAGTGTTATCGACTGGACTTTATACGATTCGCATTACACAGAAAGATACATGGGTACACCACAAGATAATCCGGAAGGTTATAAAACAAGTAATGTTCTGAATTACGTTGATAAATACAAAGGCATGTTGCAAATCGTTCATGGTATTGTAGATGAAAACGTGCACATGCAAAACAGTATTCAGTTGACCAGCAAATTACAAGACCTAAAAAAAGATTTTGAATTCATGACCTACAGCGGCGGCCGTCATGGCTGGCCAGGTAATAAAGGTTTGCATTTTCAGAATTTAAAAACGAGATTTATTTACAGGTATTTGTTGGAGAAGGAAGTGCCGAAGGAGATGCTGAAATAATGCCCCCTAAATCCCCCGAAGGGGGGACTTTGATTATGTTTTATTTTGGATGTTATACCTATTTTATCTAAGTCAATTTTATTTACACTAACTAGGATTATTTTTTGTTCGGGATGCCCAGCAAAGCGCAATCAAAGTCCCCCTTTGGGGGATTTAGGGGGCATTAGGGCGCCAAAAACAAATCTCCAAACAATTTCCCTCCCTTCACCACCGCATATTTTTCAAAATCAGTTTCACCTGCTTCTCTTAATACCTCTTCGTCAATTAAATTATGTCCGGTGAATGTCGCTGCATTTTTTGAAAGGATATGAAACGCAGCATCAGCCATGATTTCAGGCTTTCGGCTCATGTTGATTAATGCCTCTCCACCTAAAAGATTTTGAACAGCCGCAGTGGCAATGGTAGTTTTAGGCCACAAAGTATTTGAAGCGATGCTGTCTTTTTTTAATTCAGCCGCCAATCCAAATGCAATCATGCTCATACTGTATTTGCTAATCGTGTATGCGGTATGGTTATGAAACCATTTTTCATCCATATTCAATGGCGGTGATAATGTAATGATATGTCCGTTATCAGATTTTTTTAAATATGGAATACATGCTTTCGAAACCAGAAATGTTCCTCTAACGTTGATATCATTCATCAAATCAAATTGCTTTGAAGTGATTTGTTCTGTATTGATTAAAGCGATAGCTGAAGCATTATTAATCAGAAAGTCTATTCCTCCAAAATGATTCGCACCTTGCTCAACAGCATTTATAATTTGTTGTTCATCTCTAATATCACAGGCAACCGCAAATGCTTTACCACCTGCATCTTCAATTTCTTTTGCTGCCGTGTAAATGGTTCCGCCAAGCTTAGGATTTTCGGTGATAGATTTTGCTGCAATAATAATATTGGCGCCTTCTTTGGCTAATCTTAAAGCAATGGCTTTACCAATACCACGTGAGGCTCCGGAAATGAATGCTGTTCTGTTTTTGAAAGACATGGTTATTTCTTTAAAGCAGCAAGTAATACTTTTTCATCGAATCCAACAATGATTTGTTTCACCGTTTCAATGACAGGTCTTTTGATCATGCTGTTGTGTTCGAGCATTAGCTTGATGGCTATTTTTTCTGTCATCTTTTTATCAGCAAATTCATCAGCCACTTTCTTCCAGGTAGTTCCTTTTTTATTGAGCAAAACTTCCCATCCAACCTGTTCACACCATGATTTTAATGTAGCTTCTTTAATGCCTTCTTTCTTGTAATTATGAAACTCGAATGCAATCTTATGTTTGTTGCACCAGTCGATTGTTTTCTTTATGGAATCACAGTTGGGAATGCCGTAGATGGTTACATTAGCCATATTAAATTCAGGGAGTTTTGTTTTAACTATTACTATTACGAAGTTAGAGTTAATAGGAATTGGTAATTGGTTTTTTTTACCGCGGTGTCGCTGAGTATATTGAGGTTACGCAGAGGTAATTGAAAGATTAAAGCTCATTATTATAATAAACGCTGCGCAAACTCTTTCCCTCTTCTTCTCCGCGGTAAACTCCTACCCCGGAAACTTCGCCGCCGGCACACTAATCGTTCCAACGGATTCGAGTATACGCCAGTTCCTAAAATCCTGACTGGCTTCCATCCCTTTACCACTAATCACTTCGGTTTTGGTTCTGATGCGAACAGGCTTGTCGGTGTAAAACTCTTTTCCGGTGCG
>CANGEZ010000145.1 GCA_947452875.1 Chitinophagaceae bacterium | reverse complement strand
CAGGGAGAAAATGTTTCAGTTTATTATACAATTCCTGTAAAATTTATCTCATCAGAATAATAGCAAGATAACTTTATTAAATTGCAGCCAAATTAAAGGCTGCATTTTTTATGTCGACAGAACAAAAACAAGACGAACCGCTCAGTGTCAGAGAAAAAGGAGTCATTAACATGCGTAGTATCATGGATATGGGTATGGGTATTTTGTGGATGGGCATGGGCGTATTTTTCATATTTATCAAAAAGTTCAACACGGATTTAGCAGCTCGTTACGACGATTCGGTGATGAAAGTATTTGGTGGTGTGTGTATCATCTACGGAATTTTCAGAATCTATCGCGGATACAAAAAAAATTACCTGAAAGACAGATGAGCTACATTAAAAAAATATCCGTTTTCTTACTAGTAATTTCTACTTTTTTGGTGAGTTGCCATTCCGGGTCCATTACAAAATCAAACTCAGATACACCCATTTCAGGTACAATATTTATTAGTGTAGATGAGTCTTTTCGGCCTGTAATAGAACAAGAGATAAAAATGTATGAAGCTTCTTATCCCGACGCCCACATCATGGCTAGTTATAAGTCGGAGGCTGATTGCTTCAAAGATTTCTTCAGAGATAGTTCAAATCGCTTGATTATTGTGGGCAGAGGCCTCAACAGAAAAGAGGAAAAATACATGATAGATTCTATGGGATACAATCCGGGTTGCAATGCAGTGGCCTCTGATGCAGTAACCGTCATTGTAAATGCTAATTCTAACGACACATTATTTAGTTTGAGATCTTTACAACAATTATTATCAGGGAAATCATATATCAACCATAAAACGGTTGTTTTTGATGGATTGAATGCCACTAGTACGGTCAGGTATATCAAAGATTCAATTTTAAAAGGAGCGGCTTACGATACAACTGTTGTAAAAGCAGTAAAAAATAGTGCCGATGTCATTCAGTATGTTGGAAGTCATGAAAATGCCATCGGATTGGTTGGTATTAGCTGGATTGGCAATCCGGAAGATAGTGCTCAGATTAAATTATTGAAAACAGTGAAAATCGGTTATGTAAAATGCGATATTTGCGAAAATGAACCTTTCGTAAAGCCCATGCAGGAATCTATGATTACCAGAAGGTACCCATTGGTTAGAAATGTTTATTACATCAACAAAGAAAATTACGAAGGTTTGGGAACAGGATTTACTTCTTTTTTGAAATTTGAAAGGGGGCAGTTGATTTTTAAAAGGTCTTATTTAGGCCCAGTGATGGACTTCGAAGTAAGGAACGTTCAGATTAACAGAACTTTACCTAAAAAATAATAATACCATTTACAGTTTCTTATCTATTTTTATAATTCGAAAAGGTTAAAATACAATAACATGAACAAGGTTAAATTCGGGCTGCTGACATTGATTACTTTACTCACAAACTCAGTTTTTGCCCAAACTGTGGAGCAAGGAAAAAAGTTTCTGTATTATGAACGTTTTAAAAGTGCAAAAGATGCTTTTCAAAAAGTATTGGCCACAGATCCCAATAACGAAGAAGCTATTTACTACCTAGGTCAGTCAATGATTTTACCAGACGATGTTACCGCAAAAGATATTGCAGATGCCAAAGCACTATATCAATCCAAATTATCAGTTTCAAATAGTCAATTATTAATGGCAGGTATTGGTCACGTTGAGTTATTGGAAGGTAAAACTCAAGATGCCAGAAATCATTTTGAAGCGGCAATTTCTTTAAGCCAGGGTAAAAGCATTGCTGTTCTAAATGCCATTGGTTTTGCCAATGGTAATCCTGATTCTAAGAATGGAGATGCTCAATATGCTATTGAAAAATTAAAACAAGCTTCTTTGATAAAAAAATTCAATGATCCAGAAGTTCTTGTAAACCTTGGTGATGCGTATCGTAAAAATGATGATGGCGGAAATGCTGTTCAGTCTTATCAGGCGGCATTAACATTAAATCCAAAATATGCCAGAGCAAACTACAGAATTGGTAAATTGTATCAATCACAAGGAAAAGGACAGGAAAGCATTTTCATGGAGCATTTTGACAATGCCATTGCAAATGATGCATTATACGCACCTGTATATGCTAATTTGTTCAACTATTTTTATGAATCCAATGTATTAAAGGCTGCTGATTATTTTGAAAAATGGTTGGCCAATTCTGATGAAGATTATAAATCTTGTTATTACAGAGCGGCATTGAAATATGCACAAGGATATTTTAATGATGCCATTTCTAAAGCGGATGAATGTATTTCAACTGCAGGTGCTAATCCTTATCCAAATCTTTTTGGATTGAAAGCCAACGCCTATAATCGTTTGAAAGACTCTGTCAACGCCATTCAAAATTATGCTGAGTATTTCAAGCGTCAGTCTGTTGATAAAGTTACTTCCGGCGATTATTTAGAATATGCAAAGAATTTACTTAAAATACCAGGGAATGAAGCACAAGCTGGCTTATTTGTAGACAAGGCTGTTGCGCTCGATTCAGTTGAAGCCAACAAAGTACAATATGTAAAAAGCATCGCTCAAGCCTATGAATCCAAGAAAAGTTACAAGGATGCGGCTGATTGGTATAGGAAAATCCTCACTATCAAAAAAAATCCAGGTAAAGTAGATTTATACAACACAGGATATAATTATTACAAAGGATCTGTTTACGATTCTGCAATCAGTATTTTCAATGTGTATTCTCAAAAGTTTCCTGATGATATTTTTGGCTTTTTTATGACGGGCAAAACAAGCTGGATCATTGATAGTACAATGCAATTGGGTATGGCCAACGCTGCTTTTGAAAAAACGATTCAAATTGGGTTGGCAGATACAGTAAAATACAAATCACAATTAATCACTAGCTACAGATACTTGGCCTCTTACCATGCGAATATAAAGAAAGACAAAGTTGTTGCAGTTTCATATTTGGATAAAATCTTATCACTTGATCCTGCAGATGCAGAATCTGCTGCCAATAAAAGCATATTATCTGCTGCTCCAAAAGCCGCAGCACAAAAACCAAAAGCAGCTGCTCAAAAGCCATAATTTTTTTTGAAAAACCGCTAAATCTATTTTTTACAAACCCGATATTTAAAAATGTCGGGTTTTTTATTTTTTCATGCTTGTATATTAGCTTAGCTGTCTTATTTTTGCATACCAAATTTCAAGCGACACAATATGCCCTTAAATATTTTCCTGACAGAAACCAGTAGCGCGGCAAATTACTTGCCCATAGTTATTCAGCTCGTTTTTGCATTAGGCTTGGTCTTTACTATTATCTGGGGTTCCGATAAATTGGGTCCTAAAAGAAAAACTTCAGACAAACTTCAGAATTTTGAAAGTGGAATCGAAATCAAGGGTAATGCTCGTCAACCTATGGCCATCAAGTATTTTCTGGTGGCTATTTTGTTTGTGCTTTTTGATGTGGAGGTAATTTTCTTTTATCCTTATGCAGTCAACTTTCGTTCACTGGGTTGGGATGGATTTATCGCAGTAATATTATTCGTAGCTTCTTTTCTTGCTGGTTTTATATACATTTTCAAGAAAGGCGCTTTGAAATGGGAGGATTAATTTGAAGATACTAGCAGTTGCAGGAATTTTGTAATTGTCATCTCCAAATCATCAAATTTTCAAATTGATTAATTAAAAAATATGTCTCGTCCGGTACAGTTCAATAACACAGTGAAATTTCAGGGAATCCCTGAAGGCTATATGGGTGAAGGTTTCATGGCTACCAACTTCGAAAAAGTGGTGAGTATGGCCCGTAAAAATTCCATCTGGCCTTTGCCTTTCGCAACAAGCTGTTGTGGTATTGAATTCATGGCTACCATGGCCAGTCATTACGACTTAGCTCGTTTTGGTTCTGAAAGAGTAGGTTTTTCTCCACGCCAATGTGATTTATTGATGGTGATGGGTACTATCGCAAAAAAAATGGGCCCTGTTTTAAAGCAAGTATATGTGCAAATGGCAGAACCTCGTTGGGTTATAGCTGTAGGCGCCTGTGCTAGTAGCGGAGGTATTTTTGATACTTATTCTGTATTACAGGGTATTGATCAAATTATTCCTGTTGATGTTTATGTGCCAGGTTGCCCTCCAAGACCAGAAGCAATTTTGGATGGTTTTATGAAAATACAAGATTTGGTAAATGCTGAAGGCTTGAGAAGAAGACACAGTGATCAGTATAAGGATTTGATGGGGAGTTATGGAATACAATAATGATGTTAAAAAGGTTCAATGGGTTTAATAGGTTCAATAAGTTTCGACACAACCTTTTGAACATCTTGAACCTCTTTAACCTCTGAAACAATAATAATTATGTTGACAAACGAAATCATACAACAAAAACTAACAGAGAAATTCGGTGATGTATTAACCGATTGGCAAGAGCCATATGGCATGCTGACTTTTACTGCTCCGAAAGATTTGAACCTGAAAGTGATGCAGTTTTTGTATGATGATGCTGAATTGAAATTTACATTTCTTACAGACTTACAAGCCGTTCATTATCCTGATAACAAAGGTTCGGAATTGGCTGTAGTATATCATTTACATAACTGGACAGCCAACGTTCGTATTCGTTTCAAAGTTTTTACCGACATCAATCAGCCCGATGTTTTCAGTGCAACAGCATTGTTTCAATCGGCTAATTTTATGGAAAGAGAAACATATGATTTTTACGGAGTGAATTTTGTAGGCCATCCGAATCTGATCAGAATTTTGAATGTGGATGAAATGGATTATTTCCCGTTGAGAAAGGAATTCCCATTGGAAGATCAGACGAGGATTGATAAGGATGATGAAATGTTTGGAAGAGGATAGTACAATGTGATAATTTGATGATTTGAAAATTTGATGATGTTTAATGTATTCATTTTCAAATTACCAAATTACCAAATCGTCTAATTACCAAATTAAAATTATGAGCGAACACATACTTTTACCGGAAGGAAGCATTGAAAAGCAGACCACAACACTAAACTTGGGGCCAACGCATCCGGCGACTCATGGAGTGTTTCAGAATATTCTGGAACTAGATGGTGAGCGCATCATGAAAGCTACATCCACTGTTGGCTACATTCATCGTGCTTTTGAAAAAATTGCGGAAAGAAGACCATTATATCAAATTACCCCACTCACAGATAGATTGAATTACTGTTCATCTCCGATCAACAACATGGGGTGGCATTTGACTTGTGAGAAATTGTTAGGTGTAACAACACCCAAGCGTGTAGATTATTTACGTGTTATCATCATGGAGTTGGCTCGTATTTCAGATCATCTGATTTGTAATTCAATTGTGGGAGTGGATAGCGGCGCTTATTCAGGCTTCTTGTATGTGATGCAATTCAGAGAATTGATTTATGAAATATATGAGGAGGTTTGCGGATCAAGACTAACGACTAACATTGGCCGCATTGGTGGTTTCGAAAGAAATTTTACAAATGCAGCTTTTGAAAAATTAGAAAAATTCCTGGATGAAAAAACAGGTTATCCTGCTCAGTTAAAAGAGTTTGAAAATTTGTTTTCCAGAAACAGAATATTTATGGATCGTACAATCGGTTGTGGTCCAATCACTGCTGAACGTGCCATGAATTATGGATTTACTGGTCCTAATCTTCGTGCAGCAGGTGTTGATTATGATGTAAGAGTTCATTCGCCCTATTCAAGTTATCAAGATTTTGATTTTACAGTTCCTGTTGGAACTACTGGTGATTGTTATGATAGATTCTTAGTGCGTAATGAAGAAATGTGGCAGAGTATGAGCATTATCAGACAAGCTTATCAAAAAGTACAGGAATTTAAAGGTGCTGAAGCCGATGTATACCATGCTGATGTGCCGGCCTATTATCTACCTGAGAAGAAAGATGTTTACACCAAAATGGAAGCATTGATTTACCATTTCAAAATCATCAT
>CANGEZ010000144.1 GCA_947452875.1 Chitinophagaceae bacterium | reverse complement strand
ACTTAGAAGCTATTCTGCCTATTCCATTGTCTGAAATAATTATCTTCAGCATTTGCTCAGATAATGAAAAATCAATGTCAAGTTTCCCTGCGCCATCTTTCTTATGAAGCAATCCGTGGTTAATGGCGTTCTCAACAAATGGCTGAACCAACATGGGAGGAATTTGTAACAATGAAGATTCTATATCATTCCCGACATTAATTTCATAAATAAACTTGTCTTCGAATCTGTTTGATTCGATTTCAATATATGATTTTAAAAAAGTAATTTCCTCTTCGATTGTTATGCTTTTTCTGCCGGAATTATCAAGTGCCTGTCGAATCAAACCTGCGAACGAAGAAATAAATTTATTGGCGCTCAATACATCTTTCTCAATAATATAGTGTTGAATGGCATTAAGACAATTGAAAATAAAGTGTGGATTCATCTGCGCTTTCAAAGCTTCTTGTTCAAGCTCCATTATTTTTTGAGCGTTTTGGAGCTTGTTTAAGTAGTTATTTTTATTTATCTGAATTCGTTTGTTTAATAAAAACCAAATCAGAGCTATTGTTAACATTACTATCAGTATTCTAAAGTAATTTTCTTCATAAAACCTTTTCTTAACAAGAAACGGTACACTTACTAATCTACTCTGAATACCAAATTTGTTTATGGCAATCAGTTCTAAATTATAATTACCATATGGAAGAAATGAAAAGTTAACCTGTTGTTGATTTGTATACTTCCAGACTGAATCAATCCCTAATAAGCGATACTTATATTTCATATCCCCTTCTGACTTAAAAGAAATCCCAACATATTCGAATTGTATGTCTTCGTTGGGATTTAGCATAATGCCAGATGAATTTACAAATCGATTACCAACTTTAATCAAAGGGTCATTCAGTATACATAACCCATTTGATTTCTTGCTTTGTTTTGTAATGATAGAAAGGCCGTCTTCAGTTGCTGCATAAATAGTGTCTCTAGAAACAAAAAGATCGTTTGTGACATTTGATAAAAGGCCATCAATTTCATTTAAAGTTCTTGTTACTTTTATATCGCTTAAATTATCTATTGAGATTTCTGCAATGCCCATATTGGTACCAACCCAAATCTTTTGATTGCATATATATAAACATCTTATGGAATTCTCGGGCAGCCCATCTTCAACAGTTATATTTTTTATTATCCTTTTACCATCAAAACAAATAACACCATTTTGATTAGTCCCAATCCAAAGTAAACCATTTGAATAAGTCAAATTATTTATGCTCACTTTCAGGAGTGGCAAATTGGGTAATATATTTTTGATGACACCATTCTGATTAAAACATTTAAGACCTGATAAAGTCCCTAAATAATTGACCGTGTCACCAACAGCTACCGAGGTTGTTCTGTAATTATAGAAATAGTGATAATTACCCAGTTGGAAATCATTTTTTACAGGCCTCATATCACTAAAACATGCTCCGGCATGATAAGCAATGAAAACTCTTCCTTCTTTATCTATGTCAAAATCTTTAATTGAAAAATGACGATCATTTGGAATCTTTACCCTAGATATATCTCCTTTATTTATCACTGAGAAAGTCATTTGATCTAGAATCATCAATTTTTTTTGCCTGAATTTTATCTTTTGATTCATTCCTTTTAAAAAATCAACAGTCATTTCCTTTTTTGCAAGAATTTTATTTTCAGCTTTATTAAGTTTATAAAAACATCCGAGAATTGTACCTACATAGACATCATTATCATCTCCACCTACAGAAGTTATTGTTTGGGCATAATTGCCTTTGTCTTTCCATTTGAAATTTAAAATTTCGTTAGAGTACATTTTAAATATACCATGGTTGGCTGTTGTGAACCAAAGATTATTTTCATTATCTATTAAGCAACTTGTAACATTTTCTCCGCCAAGATATTCATCAATCTTTTTCGAGTTGATAAAATTGAATTTATCAGTACCCAATTTTGTATTTATTAATATGGTACTATCGTTCATCACAAAGTAATTATTGAAACCAGGATTTTTTGCAAGCCTACTTATTTCGTGATGGTTTGAATGTAATATTAATTGAGTAGCTACTTCATTTTCATTCGCTCTATTTGTAGTAATCATTAAACTAGGTGATATTAAATTCTCCGAAGGATTATCTCCAAAAAAAGAAAATTTCAAGTTTGTAGAAACCAAATAAATAGAATCCTTATTGAATTCTATATTGCATAATTCTGTTGGGAGCTTGACATAATCACTAGAAAATTTTGATAAAAATATTTGTGGTTGTTTTTGACTACCTAATCCAAGTGAATAGAAATCAGCCTTTATTCTATTAAAATGATAGATTTTATTGGTAGCTGACAATCCAATTAAATTGGCCGTAGCTTCTGCGAAAATCAAATTACGATTTCCGTCTTCAATAATTTCCGAAACAATTGTTTTAATTGATATTCTTTTTAATAAACTATCATTTATTGAATTGTAAATCTTGCCTTTATAATAATAACAAATTTGATTAGCAAAAGGCATCATCCATACCCTGCCTTTACTATCCACAAATAGTTTTAAGATTTCATTTGAAGGCAACCCTTCATTTACAGTAAAATTCACAAAGTGCTGCCCATCGAATCGGCTAACTCCAGTTTCGGTTGCAAACCACAAATACCCTTCCTTATCCTGAACCGAATGGTAAACATGATTACCCACCAAACCATCTTTTGTAGAATAATTCTTATAAGCATAGTCTTGTGAAGCCCCCAGCTTAATTATGAAGAAACTCAGAAAAAAAATATAATTGAATTTGTTTTTCAAAAAAGAATAAATAAACACTTATGGAGTCTATAATCGGCAATTTAAAAAAATTACCATTATTTTGCTGAAATAAAAAAATTAACGATGAATCAAATTTCATTCAAAAAGCTGTTGCCACATTTAATTGCTATTGGTATCTTTCTATTGGTTGCCATTATTTTCTGCAAACCTTCGCTTGAATCTGGAGTAGTTTTAAAACAAGGCGATGTGGCTGGTTGGCAAGGTATGAGTCATCAGTCTTTTGAATACAAAGAACAACATGGTCATTTTCCATTATGGATTACGAACATGTTTTGTGGGATGCCAGGCTATCAAATCGCAATGGAAGGTTACTGGTCGCCACTTTCTGTAATTGATAAAGTCATACAATTTGGACTCCCTCAACCCATCAACTTTTTCTTTTTGGCTTGTATCTGCTTTTATTTCATGTGCATCTGTATTGGCATCACTCCATTTGCGGCTATTATTGGATCAATAGGATTCGCATATAGCAGCTTCTCTCCTATTATCATCACTGCAGGTCATAACACGCAAATGCTTGCTCTTGCTTATGCTCCGGCTGTTATTGGCGCTATCATCCTCGTTTTCAATAAACGTTATTGGATAGGCTTTGCATTAACCGCTTTACTTACCTCATTGCAAATTGGCCAAGGACACCAGCAAATATCTTATTACCTTTTTCTTGTTATAGGATTCATGACCATCTCTTATTTGATCTATTTTATTAAAAACAAACAAACATCCCATTTCATTAAAAGCATCGGACTCATTGCCATGGCTGGAGTAATTGGTGTAGCTGCTAATGCTTTGGTATTAATGACTACCTATGATTATTCCAAAGACTCCAAAAGAGGTGGTCAACTAGTAATGGATGGCAAATCAAATGAAAAAGACAATGTAAAAGATGGCAAGACCACAGGTCTTACAAAAGACTATGCTTTTATGTGGAGTTATGGTAAAGTGGAAACTTGGAGCCTTATGTTTCCTGGTATAATGGGCTATGGATCTCATCAGGCAGAAAGAGATGGAGATGTTTATGTATTCCCACAAATAAATGACAATGGACACCTGATAAAATACCTGAATGAAGAACTGCCAAATTTCCCTGCGGATCAAGTAGCCAGTCAAATGAATGGTGCTCTATATTGGGGCGACCAACCTTTTACTAACGGTCCCGTATACCTTGGTGCCATCATTTGCTTTCTATTTGTTTTGGGTATGTTTATCCTTGATAATCGCCATAAATGGTGGATTCTTGCTGCAAGCGTATTCGCTATTTTGTTATCATGGGGTGAACATTTACCCGGATTCAATTATTTCATGTTTGACTACTTCCCGCTGTACAACAAATTCAGAGTGCCAACCATGACCTTGGTTATTCCGCAGCTATTGTTCCCTATTATGGCCGCATTAACCATCAATAAGCTATTGACTTCAAATGACGAGTTGACTTGGAAACATTTCCAAAAAGCAGGGATAGCTGTTGCTGTCATTTTTGCATTAGCAGGATTTTTATACATCAGTAGTGATTTCAGTAAAGAAAACAAAGAAAGAACAACAGCTTTCAATGCCATCATCAAAGCTAAAAATGCAAACATGAATGAGCAGATGAATCAACTTAATGAAAAATACAAACCTCAAATTGACAACCAGATTTTAGAAGGCATGACTTCTAATCTTAGTCAGGACCCAAATATTGATGCTTCACAAAAAGCAAGATCATTCTTAAATGCGTTAAAACAAGATCGTGCCGATTTATTTAAATCAGATATCATTCGTTCATTAATATTGATTGTTTTGGCCATAGGCTTAATTGCTCTTTATTTAAGAAGTAAAATCAGTTCTATGATAATGTTGGTTGGAGTTACATTGCTTTCTACTGTTGATTTACTTCAATTTGGCATGCACTATTTAAATGATAAAAGTTTTGAAAATAAAGATGCTTATGAGGCAGGTGAATTTCCTAAAAGCAATGCTGATGCAATGATTGAAAACGACAAAGACCCGAACTTCAGGGTGATGAACACTTCAAGTTTGGAAGAATCAAAAACATCATATTATCACAAATCTATTGGAGGTTACCACCCAGCTAAAATTGGCATTTACGATGATTTAATGGCTTATCAATTAAATGGCAATCCGAACATGAATGTCATCAACATGCTGAATACAAAATATTTCATACAACAACAAGGCAATGAAAAAGTAGCATCCCTCAATCCTTCGGCTATGGGTAACTGTTGGTTGGTAAATGGCGTAAAATACGTAAATGGTCCTGTTGCCGAAATGAAAGCTTTGAATACTTTAAACCCATCAGATACAGCCGTTGTTGACGAATCGTTTAAAAGTAAAATCACTGCTTTCGCAGGTAAAGACAGTTTGTCTTCTATTAAAATGACCGCTTTTGAGAACGATGCTATTTCTTATGAAAGCAATTGCAGCAGCTCGAAACTGGCCGTATTCAGTGAGATTTACTATAAAGACTGGAAAGCTTATATCGATGGTCAACCTGCAGATTTCGTAAAAGCGAATTATGTATTAAGAGCAATGGTTGTTCCTTCAGGAAAACACAAAATCGATTTCAAATTTGAACCTAAAGTTTTTTACACCGGCAGAAACATAAGCAATATTGCCACTTGGTTGATGATGTTGATATTAATCGGTGCTATTTTCATGGAATATAAAAAGCAACAAGCCCAAAAAACTGTTTAATTAACTCAAGTCATAGAAAGTAAGAAAATACATATTACAGCGATAGCTTCCTACCCTATTTTTCCAGCGAAAATGGGTGGACAAAAAGGCATTGCCTCTTTTTATGGTGCATTTTCTAAACAATTGCCTGTTAGTCTGATTTCAGTTAAAGGAAATGGAACTCCTGAAAATCTGAAAGCAGAATTCCTACCGATACTGAGCAATTCTAAGACCAGGTATTTAAATCCTTTTGTATTTTTTACACTTAAGAAAATCATTGCAGAAAGACAATCAACACACCTCATCATTGAACATCCTTATCTAGGTTGGTTGGGAATTTTAGCGAAATGGTTTTTGAAAGTAAAGCTTGTTGTTCATTCACATAATATCGAAGCCTTGCGATTCAAATCAACTGGTAAATGGTGGTGGGGATTGCTTTGGCATT
>CANGEZ010000143.1 GCA_947452875.1 Chitinophagaceae bacterium | reverse complement strand
GCTGCAGGGATTATCTGTTCTACGGCAGAAATGAGTGCCAAAGGAAAATCAGGTATGATCATTCATTTGGATAAAGTTCCCACTCGCCAAAAAGGCATGAAAGCTTGGGAATTGTTGTTGAGTGAAAGTCAGGAACGTATGCTTCTTGTTGTTGAAAAAGGGAAAGAACAAGCCGTAATTGATGTGTTTGAAAAATGGGATTTGCCTTGCAGTCATATTGGTGATGTAACCGGAGATGGTATGTTGCGTTTCTATATGAATGAAGTTGAAGAGGCAGTTATCCCAGCTGATGAGCTGGTATTAGGTGGAGGCGCTCCTCAATATGAAAGAAGCTTTACCAAACCCAAATACTTATCTAAAATTGAAGCTTTTAATCAGGAGGCAATTGCAGTACCTGAAAATATAATGGCCATTGCAAAACAATTGGTAGCCATTCCAAACATTGCTAGTAAAAAATGGATTTTTGATCAATACGATAGCATGGTAGGAACTGGTACTACTAACACCAATGAACCAAGTGATGCGGCGGTGGTTATCGCAAAGCCAACCAACAAGGCATTAGCGCTGACAACAGATTGTAACAGTCGCTATGTTTTTGCTGATCCATACAAAGGCGCGATGATTGCTGTGGCAGAAGCTGCTAGAAATATTGTTTGTAGCGGTGGTCATCCTCTAGGCGTTACGAACTGTTTGAATTTTGGTAATCCTTACGACCCGGAAGTTTACTATCAATTTACAGAAGCTATCAAAGGCATGGGCGCAGCTTGTGTAAAATTCGATACGCCTGTTACCGGTGGAAACGTAAGTTTTTACAATCAATCGCCTGATGGTCCGGTTTACCCGACACCTACAATTGGAATGGTTGGTTTAATGGATAGTATAGAAGATAAAATGACCATGTATTTTAAAGAAGCCGGTGATAGTATATATGTAATCGGACACATTAAAAACGACATCGGCTCTTCTGAATATTTACATAAAATAATTGGCGAAGAATTTTCATCAGCACCTTATTTCAATTTGGATGAAGAATTCGATATGCAACAACTAGTAATCAAATTGATTCAGGAAAAAGCAATTGTTTCAGCTCACGACATCAGCGAAGGTGGACTCATCGTTACTTTATTAGAATCTTCATTTAATAAAAACCTTGGTTTCAGCGTGTCTCAGGATAATAAAGAAATCCGTCAAGATGCATTTTGGTTTGGCGAAGCTCAGGGTAGGGTTGTTGTTTCAGTTAAAGAAAAAATGAAAGCTGATTTTGAAAAATTAATAAGCCAATCTACAGTACCTGTTACAAAAATTGGTAATGTAATTGAAAGTGGCGTAGAAGTAGATCATCAAACATGGGGAAGTGTTACTGAATGGAAGTCGGTTTATGATAATGCGATTTCAAATTTACTGAAAGGGGAAGTTAATTAAGGGATTGGTGAAAGGGAATTAGGGATTAGGGATTTGGGGATTAGGGATTTGGAATTGTGGCAGATACTAAAACTTAGTGCTCCTTTGTGTCTTGCTGCCTTTGTGGCAAAATAAATGTAAAATATCCAATGTAAAATATTAAATAGCTCGCCCCGAAACCTCGGGGTAAAACTGGTTTTTCGGATATGAAATAATCAACATCTCATGAATAAAAATTCGTGAGCCCCCTCAATCACCCGAAGGGGGAAGTTTTCAATCCATCAAAACATAATCAAAGTCCCCCTTTGGGGGATTGAGGGGGCTAAATATTTTTCAAATAATTCCATCATTTTTTTCAGCACCCAAAAAAATCATCCTATCTTTACATGACCTCTAGGATATTCCTTTCATTCTTCGGTCAGAAAATCAATAAAATTAATCAAAAGTTATACTGAGTCTTTAATGGCTTTGGTAATTCTTTTTTTAATTTTTACTTATTAATTTTTACTTTTTATGGCCAAATACATTTTTGTTACCGGTGGTGTAACTTCTTCTTTAGGTAAGGGAATTATTGCTGCATCTCTAGCAAAGCTATTGCAGGCAAGAGGATTGAAGTGTACCATTCAGAAATTCGATCCTTACATCAATGTCGACCCAGGAACATTGAATCCTTATGAACATGGAGAATGTTATGTAACAGACGATGGCGCTGAAACTGATCTGGACTTAGGTCACTACGAACGTTTTTTAAACATACCTACTTCACAAGCTAATAATGTTACTACTGGTCGCATTTACCAAACCGTAATCAATAAAGAAAGAGAAGGCGATTATCTAGGCAAAACCGTACAGGTAGTTCCGCATATAACGGATGAGATTAAACGCAGAATGATGTTGCTCGGGAATTCCGGTGAATTTGATATTGTGATTACAGAATTAGGAGGAACCGTTGGTGATATTGAAAGCTTACCATTTGTGGAAGCAGTTCGTCAGATTCAATGGGAGTTGCCCGAAGAAGACTGCATTGTGGTTCATCTTACTTTAATACCATATTTGAAAGCGGCAAAAGAACTTAAAACAAAACCTACACAACATAGTGTTAGAATGTTAAGCCAGGAAGGTGTTCATCCAAACGTGATTGTTTGCAGAACTGAACATCCTTTAAACACTGAAATCAAAAGAAAAATTGCATTATTCTGTAACGTAAAACCTGAAGCTGTAATTGAGGCTATGGATGCAAGCACCATTTATGAAGTGCCTTTGAAAATGTTGGAAGAAGGTTTGGATGTTATCGTCATGAAAAAATTGAGGATAGAGAATTTCAATGCTCCTGAGTTAGGTAAATGGAATGATTTCCTAAATAAATATAAAAATCCAACTAGTAAAGTAACCATTGGTTTGATTGGAAAATATGTAGAATTGCAAGATGCCTACAAATCAATTCTCGAAGCCTTTGTTCATGCCGGAGCCATCAATCAATGTAAAGTACAAATTGTAAATGTTCACAGTGAACATATCACTGCTGATAATGTCGATTCACAATTGAAAGGTTTGGATGGATTATTGGTTGCTCCCGGATTTGGCTCAAGAGGCGTAGAAGGTAAAATCGAAGCCGTAAAATATGCCAGAGAAAATAAATTGCCATTCTTCGGTATTTGTTTGGGTATGCAAATGGCGGTGATAGAATTTGCCAGAAATGTATTGGGATACAAAGATGCGCACTCGACCGAAATGGACATCAACACAACACATCCAGTTATTGATTTAATGGAAGCACAGAAAACGGTCACCAGCAAAGGAGGAACGATGAGATTAGGTGCTTACCCTTGCGAAATAGCTGAAGGTAGTCTGGCACATTGCATTTATCAAACCGAAACCATCAGCGAACGTCATCGTCATCGCTGGGAATTTAATAATAAGTATATCGATGATTATATCAATGCAGGCATGCAAACCAGTGGAAAAAATCCACAAAGCGGTTTGGTTGAAATTGTCGAACTCAAAAATCACCCATTTTTCATTGGCGTACAATATCACCCCGAATTAAAAAGTACAGTTGAAAATCCACATCCTGTTTTTGTAGGTTTTGTTCGAGCAGCAAAGGATTTTTCAAGTGTGAAAATCAGCTCAGGACTTACAGAAGCGCTGGTATAGTTAATTCTATTTTATTAATACTGTTGCCTTAAATTTGCACCATGCAAAAATTAAGCATGCAAGAGCTCAACAGGATGACAACCGAAGAATTCAAACGTTCGGAGAAAACACCTGTTATTGCTGTATTGGAAAATGTCAGAAGCGCTTATAATGTGGGAAGCGTATTTCGTACTTCAGATGCTTTTTTATTGGAAGGGATTTACTTAACTGGCTATACCGCTCAACCTCCTCATAAAGAAATCAAAAAAACAGCATTAGGCGCAGAAGAATCTGTCGACTGGAAATATTTCCCCAATGCTCAGGAAGCTATCGTTTATTTAAAATCTATAGGCTATAAAGTGTATGCAGTTGAACAAGTAAAAGATAGTCTTTCTCTGGAAAAAATTCAATTCGACATCAACGATAAAATTGCAGTAATTTTTGGCAATGAAGTAACCGGCGTGGAGCAAGATACTATAATAGCTTGTGATGGTTGTATTGAAATTCCTCAGTTAGGTATGAAGCATTCCTTAAACATTGCAACTGCCGCCGGTGTGGTGTTGTGGGAGATTATCAGGACGAGGATGAAAGGCAATTTGATAATTTGATGATGCTTATTTAATCTTGTTCAAAAGGCTCAAAATGTTTAATAAGTTTAATAGGTTATTGCTAAATGAAATGTAACTCACAATCTAAAATAACCTTTTGAACTCATTGAACTTTCGAACATTTTAAACAAAAAAAAACGGTCTATAGCTTCCCCCTTGGGGGATTGAGGGGGCTTCAAAACAAAATAATGAACACCATAAAAAAATACCTTTCCTTAATCAAATTCTCCCACACCATTTTCGCGATGCCTTTTGCTATGATTGGTTTTTTTCTGGGATGGAGGTTTATTAAAGAATTGCATGCGCTTGGTTTTGATACAATGCCAGATTCAAAACGAGTTGTATTTTTATTGATACTTGTAGTTTTATGTATGGTATTTGCTCGAAGTGCAGCTATGGCTTTCAACCGTTATTTGGATTATAAAATCGATGCGAAAAATCCAAGAACCGCTATTAGAGAAATACCTGCTGGGATCATCAGTCCAAAGAATGCACTTTTATTCACTATTATTTGCAGTCTACTTTTTATCACAACAACTTATTTCATCAATTCACTTTGTTTCTATTTGAGCTTTGTGGCTTTGTTTGTGATACTTTTTTATTCTTACACAAAACGAATTACAGCGCTTTGCCATTTGGTATTAGGCTTGGGATTGAGTTTGGCGCCGATTGGTGCATTTTTAGCTATAACAGGTGTGTTTAATTTACTTCCTGTATTATTTTCATTCATTGTATTGACTTGGGTAAGCGGATTTGATATCATTTATGCTTTACAAGATGAAGCTTTCGACAGAGAAAATAATTTGAATTCCATTCCTGTGATGATGGGTAAGAAAGGCGCATTGCTTTTTTCAACTTTCTTGCATTTAGTAACAGCATTAATCGTTCTTTATATCGGTTACTTTTATTTAAACGCTATTTGGTATTGGATAGGAGGTGCTATATTCATTTCCATGTTGATTTACCAGCATTCCATTGTAAAGCCTAATGATTTAAGCAAAGTCAATATCGCATTCATGACAGCCAATGGCATCGCATCTGTGGTGTTTTCAATTTTTGTTATCATCGAAATTTTCACGAAACCTTAAAAATAAAAAATGGCAAGAATAATGGCGATTGATTACGGAGGCAAAAGAACAGGCATCGCCGTTACCGATCCTTTACAAATTATCGCTACTGGGTTAACTACCATTTCGTCTCCGGATTTGATTCCATTTTTAAAAAAATATGTCAAAGAAGAACAGGTGGAATTGATATTGGTGGGATTGCCAAAAAATTGGGATGAGTCGGATACACACGGAACACCTCTTGCCAAAAAAGCAATAGCAGCCATAAAAAAAGAGTTTCCACAAATTGCGGTAAAAGATGTAGATGAAAGATATACTTCCAAAATGGCAAAAGACGCTATGTTGCAAATGGGATTGAAAAAGAAAGACAGAAGAGATAAGAAATTAGTCGATGAAATCGCAGCCACAATTTTATTACAGGAGTATTTGCAGAGTTTGAGATAGATTAATAATTCAAAATTCAAAATTGAAAAGTAAAAATTAGAATCCAACGATTCGGACAAAACCTATTGAACCTTTTAAACCAATTGAACCTTTTGAACAAAAAAATGGTCATCAACTTCCCCCTTGGGGGATTGAGGGGGCGGATAAACTTTTTCATTTACATTTGCACTTCGAAAATAACATCAAATGATTTTACCCATTGTCGCCTACGGCTCTCCAGTCTTAAGAAAAGTTGCTACTGATATCGATACTGATTACACAGGATTGAGTCAATTGATTTCAGATATGTGGG
>CANGEZ010000142.1 GCA_947452875.1 Chitinophagaceae bacterium | reverse complement strand
ATGTTTACAGATAAAGACGGCAATGTACTTATCAATGAAATCGCACCACGCGTTCATAATAGCGGGCACCATTCGATTGAAGGAAATTATTGTAGTCAGTTTGATATGATGTGGAGAATTATTCTTGGATATCCATTAGGCAATACCAAAACCATTTTACCTTCAGCCCTATTGAATATTTTGGGAGATGAGGGCCATAATGGAGAAGCGCATTACGAAGGACTTGAAGAAGTACTCAAAATGGACAATGCCTTCGTACATATTTATGGTAAGAAACAAACAAAGCCCGGCAGAAAAATGGGTCATGTAACCATCATCAGCAATGAAAAACAGGATTTATTACATAAGGTGAATAAGATTAAAAACAGTCTGTTTGTTCGTACGAAGAATTGAGTTCTGAATTAACTAAACCAAATTAACCATCTAAACCATCTCAATATGGCACCAACAATCGGAATTATCATGGGAAGCGAAAGCGACATGGAAGTCATGAAAGGCGCGGCTGAAATGCTACAACAATTTGACATCCCTTACGAAATGACCATTATTTCTGCACACCGCACACCCGACAGGATGAGTGAATATTCAAAGCAAGCACAAGGCAGAGGCATTAAAGTGATTATTGCTGGTGCAGGTGGAGCGGCACATTTACCCGGAATGGTTGCTGCAAATACGATTCTTCCTGTAATTGGTGTTCCCGTAAAATCTTCCAATTCTATTGACGGATGGGATTCTGTACTTTCTATTTTGCAAATGCCTACCGGAGTGCCTGTTGCTACCGTAGCACTCAATGGAGCCAAAAATGCAGGTATTCTTGCTGCACAAATTGTAGCTACATATGATGCTAATGTTGCTGCAAAACTCTCGGATTACAAAAAATTGCTGGAAGCTCAGGTAATGGAAATGGTGAAAAGGGTGTAACCACGAATTGGGTTCACGCAAAGCTCGCAAAGGGGCAAAGTCGCAATGAATATATTTTATTCTGTTCCTTCGGAACTTTTTTAGAAAGCCACGAATTCACGAATTTTTTACCGCGGAGAAGGGAGGAAAAGAGGTTTCGCAGAGATAGTCGTTATTTCTAATTGCTCCCCTCTCTTTTGGAGAGGGGTTGGGGGTGAGGCTTCCTTATTTTTACTTTCTTATTATTTATTTTAATAACCACGAATTCACGAATTATTTTTTGAATTTTGACTTTTGACTTTTCCTACATGTGAGAATGATTATTTTATTTTCGTAATGTCAATTCCCCCTTCGGGGGATTTAGGGGGCTCCAAATAGTTATCCCCTCTTTTCACATAATTATCAACTATTGACTTTCCTTAACATTCTTTAAAGAAATGAAGGACCTTTTGTGCCTATTTTTGCGCCAAATAAATTTCTATTATGAATAAATTCTATTTCTCAATACTGGCGATGTTCAGCGTCGGTATGATCAATGCTCAAAAAGTCGCATTTACAGAGTATGACATGAAAAACGGACTACATGTCGTTTTACATCAAGACAAAACCGCTCCTGTAGTGGCTGTATCTGTAATGTATCATGTAGGTAGTAAAAATGAAAAGCCCGACCGCACCGGGTTTGCGCATTTCTTTGAACATTTATTGTTTGAAGGAAGTGACAATATCAAAAGAGGCGAGTTCATGAAAATCGTGAGCAGCAATGGCGGACAAAACAATGCCAATACCACACAAGACAGAACTTTTTATTATGAAGTATTTCCTTCCAATCAACTGGAAACAGGTTTGTGGTTGGAAAGCGAGCGTATGATGCATCCCGTTATCAACGAGATTGGCGTAAAGACACAAAACGAAGTCGTGAAAGAAGAAAAACGTATGCGTGTTGACAACCAGCCTTACGGAAATTTCTTAACTGAAGTGATGAAAAGATTGTTCACCAAACATCCTTACAACTGGGTTCCTATCGGAAGTATGGATCATTTGGATGCCGCTACACTACAGGAGTTCATTGCCTTCAACAAAAAATATTACACGCCAGGAAATGCTGCTTTAGTCATTGCAGGTGATATTGATATTGCTAAAACAAAATCATTGGTTGAATCTTATTTTGGTGAAGTAGCTGCAGGTGCTCCTGTAGAAAAAGTGAATATTCAAGAAGATCCGATTACCAAAGAAACAGTGGATACCGCTTATGATTCCAATATTCAAATTCCTGCTGTAATGACGGCATACAGAACACCAGGCATGACTAGCAAAGAATCAACTGCATTAGAAATGGCTTCAGGTGTATTAAGCACAGGCGCCAGCAGCAGAATGTATAAGAAAATGGTAGACGATAAAAAGAATGCATTACAAGTAGGTTGCTTCAACTATGCATTAGAAGACTATGGTGCTTATATCACTTATGCACTTCCAAACAACAATGCTTCATTGGATACATTATTGAAAGACATGGACTATGAAATTGTAAAACTTCAAAACACTTTGATTTCAGAAACTGAGTTTACCAAAATCAGAAACCAGTTTGAAAATGAATATATCGGCGCTAATGCCAAAATGTTGGGCGTAGCTGAAAACCTTGCTGATGGTTATATTTTCCATAATAAAAATACCAATTACATTAACGAAAAACTCGATGAGGTAAGAAAAGTAACAAGAGAAGATATTCAGAATGTTGCTAAAAAATACCTGAACAGAAACCAAAGAGTAGTTGTGTACTATTTACCAAAAACAAAATAATAATCATCTTATTTTCAGTATAAAATAATTTCAAAATGAAAAGAATCATATTCATGTTTACGGGTTTGTTGTTGACAGCAAGCTTGTTTGCACAAAATACTATCGACAGAAGCAAAGCTCCAAAACCAGGACCAGCTCCTACCATTACCATAAAAGATCCGGTGATTTATAACTTACCCAATGGCATGACCATTATCGTAGTGGAGAATCATAAATTACCAAGAGTTACTGCTACTTTAAGCATTGATAGAGGTCCAATTTTAGAAGGCAGCAAAGCTGGTGTAAGCGAAATCATGGGACAAATGCTTGGAGAAGGAACTACAAAAACACCAAAAGATAAATTTGATGAAACCATTGATCAGATGGGGGCTAATGTGAATTTATTTTCAGCTGGCGGATCGGTATCAGCATTGGATCGCTATTTTGAAAAAGCATTCATGATGATGGCAGAAGCGATTCAATATCCTGCATTTCCTGCAGCATCTTTCGATAAAATCAAATCACAAAAACTTACTGGTTTAAAATCAAATGAAAAAAGTGCCTCTGCTATTTCAGCAAGAGTGGTTGGTGCATTGGCTTATGGCAAGAACACAGCTATGGGTGAATTTGAAACCGAAGAGTCTATAAAAGCACTTAAACTTGATGATGTAAAAAAAGCTTATAAAGAAAACATCACACCTTCAAGAAGCTACATGACTTTCGTTGGAGACATCACTCCTGAAGCAGCAAAAGCGCTTGTTATGAAAGCATTTGGCAGCTGGAAAGGTGTTAAGTTAAGTCTGCCTGTAATTGCAAATGCAGCCAATGTAAGCGGAACAGAAATCAATTTCGTGGATTTACCAACAGCAGTTCAAGGAGAAATCAGTGTTACTAATCTAGTAAACAATCCAATGAGCAACCCTGATTACCATGCACTTAAAATAGCCAATCAAATTTTGGGTGGTGGTGCCGAAAGTAAATTATTCATGAACCTGAGAGAGAAACATGGCTTTACTTATGGTAGTTATTCAAGAATTGGTAGTGGAAGATTTCAATCACAGTTTTCTGGTGGTGCACAGGTAAGAAGTGAGAAAGCTGATAGCGCAGTTGCAGAAATTATTGCTGAAATCAAAAACATGCAAGATGGCAAGATTACAGAAGAAGAATTAAACAACGCCAAAGCCAAATACAATGGCAGCTTTGCTTTAGGCATGGAAGATCCGGAAAGAACAGCTTCTTATGCTAGTGATATATTAATAAACAATCTTCCTAAAGATTACTATAGAACATTCTTGCAAAAAATCAATGCGGTAACTGTTGCAGATGTTCAAAGCGCCTCTAAAAAATACTTCAGCAAAGACAATAGCAGAATCGTAATTGTAGGAAATGCTTCTAAAATCGTTCCTAATTTAGCCAGATTGGGTTACCCTGTTAAGCAATTCGACAAATATGCAAACCCTATTGTAGAAAAGCCAAAAGATGTAAACATCAAAGAAACGGCTAAAACAACAGAATCAGTTTCTGCAGCTATTATTGTCGACAGCTATTTGAAAGCAATTGGCGGAAAAGAAGAAATCAAAAAGCTGGTAAGCATGAAGTCTTTATTTACTTCAAAACTTATGGGCCAAGAATTCACAGGAACAGACAGCAGAATGGCGCCTAACAAAAGAAGTTTGCAATTGATGATGGGAAGCATGGCCGTTATGCAACAAGTTTTTGATGGTACAGCAGGTTATCAAGCACAAATGGGTCAGAAAAAAGAAATGGACGAAAAAGAAATTAAGGAAAACCAAGATGATAAAGGTTTGATTCCACAATTGTTCTATGTTTCAAATGATTACCAACTGTCTTATTTGGGCACTGGAAAAGCCGGAGAAGAAGATTGCTATAAACTTAAAGTAACCAAACCAAGCGGTAAAGTTACTGTTGAGTATTACTCAATTAAATCTGGTTTATTATTGAGAGAAGAAGGATCTGTTGATGCGGGTGGTACAGAAATGACCATTTCAGTAGATTACTCAGATTACCGTAAAGTGGGCAATTTGATGTTCCCATTCTCAGCAATCCAAACGGCAGGAGAACAAGAGTTCCCAATGATAATGAGTGAAATTAAATTGAATGAAGGCGTGTCAGATGCTGATTTCAAATAAGTTTTATTAGATTAAAATTAGAAAAAGACACCGTCGAAAGATGGTCTCTTTTTATTTTAAGAATTGAAAAAATCAGCTTGAAGAAAGTTAAGTGGGACTGAAGAAATATTAGGCAAAATATTTGGCTGTTCGAGTTGAGAAGACGTAATATTGCGATATTGCAATATTGCAATATTACTTTGTTGAAAGATTTTACTTTCTAATTATTTTATTGTAACAAAAAAAATCTCGATTGGCTTTTCGCGTAAGGCTCACAAAGGATCGACAATGTCGAAAAGATGATTCAAGAAATTGACACCACCTTCGGTGTATATGGTTGCTGCCACGAATGCACGAATTGATTTCACGCAAAGCTCGCAATGAGGCTAAGTCGCAAATGTTTTCATTTCCCCCTTTGGGGGACTGAGGGGGTTACGAATTATTTTTACAGCCAAGAATAGAGTATGAGAAGTTTAGCAGAGATAGTTGATATTTTTCATTGCTCCCCTCTCTATTGGTGAGGCTTGGCTTTCCCCTTGGGGGGATTGAGGGGGCTTCCATATTTTTAATTTCTTATTGTTATTTCATCCTCACGAAGTAACCCTAATTTGAACTAAGAACGCCCTTATTCCGAAATTTCCAATATACAAAACTGCTGTTCATTGGGCTTTGAATGCAAGTAAATATTTTCAATGAAATTTTCGCCATAAGTTGCGTAGAAAGCCAGCACATTCTCTACCCTTTCTTGCAAAACTCCACCCGGGAATAAGGTATTTTTTATCTTTTCGATTTTATGAATGGCATCGGAGACTTTTCTCCTTTCCGCCCTCATTTGCTTTTTCTCTAGTTCTTCGAGTAATTTTATTGCTTTTGTTTTCAAAGCGGAGGCATGATCTGAAAGTGTACTATCTGTAGTTCCGACAATTTTAGAGATTTCATCATACAAAGCTGTCATTTTCGTTTTCTCCTCTTTCAGTCGCAATTGATGTTGCGAAGTCTTGCTTATGTATTTGTTGGAAATGTCTATAACCGTCATAAAAAAGTCCTCGGGTTGCAAGGATAACTTTTGTATTTCCGACATCGTTTTCGCATCAATCATCATGAAAGAATTCCTCAACACCAACACTGGATAATGAACGAAAGCTGCTTCAAATAT
>CANGEZ010000141.1 GCA_947452875.1 Chitinophagaceae bacterium | reverse complement strand
AATGAAAATGAAGAAACGCCAGAAGCACCGGCGGAATAATTTCTGATATGAATTTTTAAAGCCTGTGGAATTAACCACAGGCTTTTTTGTAACCACGAATTGTTTCAAAAATCAAAATTAAAAATTCAAAAATCAAAATTGATTGAAGCGAAGATATTGCCACGAATTCACGAATTATTTTTTGATTGTTTTTTAATAATATAGATGACTCGAATTTTTGTTCCATAGGAACAATTCGTCTTAGCCTAAAATGATATTTTATGGATAACCACGAATTCACGAATTATTTTTTGATTGTTTTTATTAATATAAATGAAACGAATTTTTGTTCCATAGGAACAATTAGTCTTTAGCCCGAAATGATAATTTATTAATCGTTCCATAGGAACGTAAGGTGAAATAGATAGCCACGAATTCACGAATTGTTTTTTGATTGTTTTTTAATAATATAGATGTCACGAATTTTTGTTCCATAGGAACAAATTGTCTTTAGCCCGAAATGATAATTTATGAATCGTTCCATAGGAACGTATGGTGAAATGGATTGCCACGAATTCACGAATTGTTTTTTGATTGACTTTAATAATATAGATGTCACGAATCTTTGTTCCATAGGAACAATTAGTCTCTAGCCCGAAATGTAATTAAAATAAATCGTTCCATAGGAACGTATGGTGAAATAGATAGCCACGAATTCACGAATTATTTTTTGATTGTTTTTTAATAATGTAGATGTCACGAATTTTTGTTCCATAGGAACAATTCGTCTTTAGCCCGAAATGATAATTTATGAATCGTTCCATAGGAACGTATGGTGAAATAGATAGCCACGAATTCACGAATTGTTTTTTCGAATTTTCTAAATGGGATAGGACACCGTATTAGAATCGGATTTGAAAATCGTTTTTTTATTCCTGGGTTATTATATAATCATGAACACGCAATGTTAGGATAGAGATCGATAATCTTGAAGAATATTCTATTTAACATAATATTAATTATAAGGCAATTTGAATAATTCAAAAGTCAAAATTAAAAAGTCAAAATATTACCTATGTAGCTATATTCATAAGGTTTCAAGTGTAGACTCAATCATTATTATTTTTGATCTTTGATTTTGAAACAATTCGTGAATTCGTGGTTATCAATATTCAAAAGCGAAGCTTTGAATTAAAAAAAGAAATTCCTTCATTCGTGGTTTATTAAATCTAATTTTGCACCATGAGTGAATTTTTGATGTCAACGGAAAATATTTTAGAAAATCTGAATTTCAAATCGCTAAATCCAATGCAATTGGATGTGCTGGAATCTGCGAAAACCAATCCTGAGATTATATTATTATCTAATACCGGCTCTGGTAAAACCCTAGCTTTTTTAATCCCTTTAATTCAATCCATCGATGTTTCTGTAACGGATCCACAGGCGTTAATCATGGTTCCTTCACGCGAACTGGCTATTCAAATTGAATCTGTTTTAAAACAAATTCGTCCGGGTTGTAAAATAACTTGCTGTTATGGCGGCCACAAACGTGAAATTGAAGAAAACAATCTGATACAACCACCTGCCATTATAATAGCAACCGCTGGTCGTATGGCCGATCACCTTCGTCGTGGCAATATCAATCCCACAAAAATCAAATTCTTGGTTTTGGATGAATTCGACAAGATTCTGGAACTTGATTTTCAAGCTGAAATGGAATTTATTATTTCAAAATTGACTACCGTAGAGAAAAAAATCCTTACTTCCGCCACTCAAGCCATTGAATTACCGGCTTATATTAAAATGAATGATGCTTATACCATCAAACACGCCACTGAAGAAAAATTGGATGCCGAAACACTTAGAATCCACTCCGTTTTTTCGGTTGAAAACGATAAAATTGATGCCCTTTTCATACTGCTTTGCGCTTTCAAAGACACCACTACAATCGTGTTTTGCAATCACCGTGATGCCGTTGAACGCACTTACCAATTGTTGGCTGAAAAAGGAATTTTGACTGTTTTTTACCATGGCGGCATGGAACAAATTGATCGCGAAACTGCCTTATGTAAATTTCGAAATGGAACTTCTAATGTGCTTATAACCACAGACTTAGCAAGTAGAGGTCTAGACATAGAAAACATCAGAAGCGTGGTTCATTATCACCTTCCACATACTGAAGATGCGTTCACCCATCGCAATGGCAGAACCGCTCGAATGGAAGCTACTGGTAATGTTTATGTCATCATCGGACCGGAGGAAGAAACCCATGCATACATCAACGACAAAGCTCAAAAAATGGAACTCCCCGAGCGATACGAAATTCCTGAAAAACCAAAATGGAGCACCTTATTTATTGCTGCTGGAAAGAAAGACAAAATCAATAAAATTGATATCGTTGGATTTCTAACCCAAAAAGGAAATCTCAAAAAAGATGATATCGGCTTAATTGAAGTAAAAGATTTCTGTGCGTTTGCCGCTGTGAGAAAATCAAAAATCGGAACTGCTATTGAAGCGGTTAAAGACGAAAAAATAAAGAATAAGAAGGTTAAGATTGCGATTGCGAAATAATAGAGCCCCCTTTAATTCCCCCAAAGGGGGAAAATGATTATGTTTTATTGGGGTTAACCAAGAATTCACGAATTATTGTATTTTATTTCATTCTAGCCCACCGTTTCACGGTGGGTAAGAAAACGATTGTTTTATAACCACGAATTCACGAATTTGTATTTTTAATGTTGCCAGAGTTTACGGTATTTTCATTTTAGCCCACCGTTTCAACGGTGGGTTAGAAAACGTTTATTTTTTGAAACTAGAAAAACGAAAATTCTATTTCCTCCCCTCTTCCTTTAGGAGAGGGGGTCGGGGTGAGGTATTTATTCATGAGAAAATGATTACTTCATTTCCTAAATACCACCTTTACATTCTACATTCAATATTTTACATTTTACATTCCCCCTTTGGGGGACTGAGGGGGCTTAAAACATCGGTCTCATCTCCCCGCCACCTCTCATTCCACCTCCCGGCATTCCCATTTGAGGTCCACCTTGCATATCACCAAAGAATTTGTTTAACCTGCACACAAAACTTACCATAAAGTACCTCCCTAATCGATTTGTTCTCGTATCTGTAAATCCGGTTCCAGTAACAGATCTGCTCACTCCAATATTTTCATTCAGCAAATCAAAACCTTGGAGTTTTAATGACAAGTTCTTTTTCTTCAGGAATTGCTTTTCAATCGTAGTGTTGATAATTAACGGATTGGCTGTCGCACTTCCCGAGTATCCTTTATTAAGAGATTTTTCTATGTCGTAACTAACAATAAAATCTTTTGGTAAAAATATTCTTGAATTGTGCGAGAAAGTCCAGGTTTGCGTATTAGAATTCAATTCAGATTGTAATGTGTATTTATTGCTGTTCAAACTATAATTCACACTCACATTGGTTTCTAGCCATTTTTTTATTTTGATATCAGTTGAAAAACGTTGACCTAATACCCAATTTTTCCCAACATTCTTATAAGCAACATTCATGCTGTCTCTGATAAATGAAACATTGTTGTTGTAAGCCAAATTACCTCCCAGATTGAAAACATATTTTCTGTTTTTAATCGGTCTTGACATATTGTAAAATCCAAACAAAGTATAATAGCCATTCGCATTATCATAAGTAGTTTCCTGCGCTCCGCCTCTCAACAGTTTTGTACTATTTACAATTTTATCCTGTGTAAATGAAGCGCTGATGTTACCAAAAAATACATTTCCTGAAATCATATCAAAATTGTTATATCGCATACTCAGCGTATTTGTAAATTCTGGTTTCAAGTCTGGGTTACCAACTGTAATGAATTGCGGATTGGAACGATCAACTACAGGCTGCAATTGACTATTGCTAGGTTGACTGCTGTTCCCATTGTAATTGATATTCAGCGAACGACTTCTAGAAAAATTATACGCAAATCTGATTACTGGATAATAATTCACCAAATGATTGGTATAACTAGTTTGGGTTGTTTGAGAATTGGTACTAATAACCGCAGGCTGAACAGACATCCCAACTGTATAATTGTATTTTTTCTGAGTCGTTTTAATATTCAATCCAAAACGATTTGTCGTGTATGCGTTATCGTAAATATTGCTCAATGAATCCAAAAATCTTGAAGCCCCTGTTGTAGTATCAATGGCATAAGTCCTTTTGTTATTATCTAAGTACTGATAATTATAGGAATAATTGAATTCAAGATTTCGTTTTTTACTAAGTGGTTCTGTGTAAGAAATCTTTCCTCCATAATTGTAATTGTTATTATACTGCGTGATATCTTGTAATTGTCTGTTGTTAAATACCATCCCATTGGGTGGATACGTGAAAGTCAGGTTATCATAATTTTCATCAGAAGTCGTCACATTGTTACCACCATTAAAATTTACTGAAAATGTTCGGCCTCTTTTTTTGAACCTATGATTAAACAATAAACTTCCATTCAAATTGGGCGTTTTTGAATCTGCATAATCAATCATTTTACCATCAGAAATTTTAGTTTGGTCTATGGCTGATGTAAAATCCGAATAATAATCCGAGCTTGATTTGTTGTAACTTAATGAAGGATTGAATTTGATATAATTCATCGAATCAATTTTGTATTCTACATTGAATGAAAAACGATGATTATCAGCTAATGTATAATTGTCGGATTGTTGCAGATAGGTTGAAGTTTTATCCTGAAACAAACTTTGCTGATCAGATGACTTTATCGTGCTCGTTCCCTTGTCAGAAAAACTATAACTGCCATAAACAGAAACTTTAGTTCCCCAATCATCGCGATAATTGATACCAATTGATTTTGTATCGCTGATACCATCATTATTGGAAGTATTTCCAAATGCTACACCAGCTCCGGCACCGCCTCTGCCAATCCCCATGGAACGCGCCATTCCGCCCATCATCCCTCCCATTCCACCTCCCCCACCACCAAAATTGAATAAACTAGCATTGGTGTTATTCATATTTCCGAAGATGGAAATTTGCTGATCATTGTTGAATTTATTTACAGAAACTGAGCTTAAATAACGCGAATCGGTTCCTATTCCTCCAGACACATTTCCAAAATAGCCCTTATTCTTATCTTTCTTCAACTGAATATTCATGGTTTTTGAAGGGTCTCCATCTTTGATTCCTGTGAATGCGGCCTGATCGCCATAATCATCTATGATTTGGATTTTGTCAACCATATCGGCATTCAACTCTCGTGTAGCCGTGGTAACATCTCCATTGAAAAACTCTTTTCCATTTACTTTCACTTTGGTAACCTGCTTGCCCTGAGCCGTAACTGTTCCATCTTTATCCACTTGCACTCCAGGTAAATTTTTCAGTATCGCTTCCACATTATCGTTTTTACGATACATGGTGCTGTCGATAACATAAGAAACGGTATCCTCTTTAATCTGAACTTTCTGAGATTCAAGGGTAACATTTCCTAGCATGTTTTCACCTGGTATCATAACAATTTCATCAATAACCTGATCTCCAGTAACATTAGAAAAATCGTAGTTTTTTACAAAATTATAAAAGCCAATATATGAGACTACTATTTTATATTGTTGGTTTGCGATAGCCATAATATGAAAATTCCCTTTTTCATTGCTTGTAGTTTTTGCACTGTCTTTTTTATTTTGATTAAAAAAAGAAACGGTCGCATTAGATAGAACACTCCCTTCTTTTGTCTTGATGGTTCCAGTAATTTGAAATTGCTGCTGCGCAAATACAGAATTACTAACTAAAAATATCCCTATTAAAAAGTAAATGAATCTCATATTAATAATGGTAAAAAAATGAAGTGCGAAAATGCGCATTTTCTACGAAAGTCTTCTGATTTGTTGTGTTAAAAAATAGAAATCAAACTTTTTTCTTGTAAGAATCTATAAAATCAAGTACCAGCTTATTGAAATTGGCCGACTCATTAAAAAGAAAATGATGCTTCACTGGCAATACATAAATGGGCAAATCTGTCATTTCATTTTTGAATTTCAAAAGTCGTACCGCATCTTTT
>CANGEZ010000140.1 GCA_947452875.1 Chitinophagaceae bacterium | reverse complement strand
TGTTAGCTAAACCGTTGGCAATAATTTCTTCAGCGGAGATATCTTCATCATGACCTTCTGAAGCTTTTGTAGAAGGTGTGATAATTGGTGTAGGGAAAAAATCATTTTCTTTCATCCCATCAGGCATTGTTGCGCCACATAAAATTCTTTGTCCAGAGTTGTAAGTTCTCCAAGCATGACCAGTTAGCGTACCTCTTACCACCATTTCGATTTTGAAAGGTTCGCATTTGCGACCGATACTGACATTGGGAGCAGGAGAACTTAGTAACCAATTGGGACAAATATCACTGCAAGCTTTTAGCATATGAGCGGCAATTTGATTGAGTACTTGTCCTTTGAATGGAATTGGATGAGGAAGAATTACATCAAAGGCGGAAATTCTATTGCTTGCAATCATAACCAACAATTGGTCTTTGATGGTATAAACGTCTCTTACTTTTCCTTTGTAATATTGGGTTTGTTCGGGGAATTGAAAATCAGGCATGGTGTAAAGTTATAACACTGTTTGGTTTATGAGGGTGTTTATTATATTAAGATTTCAACAGTTGTTTGAAAATTAAATTTCGGTAACAAAACTACATTTCTTATTTTGCTACACATTAAAAACCCAAAACAACCAAATATGAGAAAAGTCAAAAGCTTTTTGGTTGCATTTTTGCTGTCCAATATTTTTATTATTGGAGCTTATGCTCAAAATGTAACCATCAGCGGTAACGTTAAAAACAGTCAGTCTAATGAAAATTTATCAGCTGTTTCAGTTACAGTAAAAGGCGCCGGACAAGGCACTTTCAGCAGTGATAAAGGTTCATTCAGTATCAATGCTAAATCATTACCCGTAACCATTGTATTTTCATCAATTGGATTTGAGACAAAAGAAATGGTAGTGTCTGCTGCTGGTAAACTATCTGTTAGTTTAAATCCTACGAGCACATTAGGACAAGAGATTGTCGTTTCTGCATCTCGTGTTCCTGAAAAAATTCTGGAGTCACCGGTATCGGTTGAAAGAGTAAATTCAGCTGCCATCAGAAATTCAGCTGCTGCAAATTATTATGATATCTTAAAATCATTGAAAGGGGTAGATATTACAACATCTTCATTGACTTTCGTAACTCCAACAACACGTGGTTTTAACTCTAGTGGTAATACACGTTTCAATCAATTGGTTGATGGAATGGACAATCAGGCTCCAGGTTTGAATTTTCCTGTTTCTTCAATTATTGGTTTGAGTGAGTTAGATGTTGATAACATGGAATTGTTATCTGGTGCCTCTTCTGCTTTATATGGTTCAGGCGGTATGAACGGAACCTTGTTGTTAACCAGCAAAAATCCATTTAAATATCAAGGTCTTTCTGTATTAGCTAAAGAAGGAGTGATGCATTTAGGAGATGATCAACAAGATATGTCTTCTTACCACAACTTCACCGTTCGCTGGGCTAAAAAGATCAATGAAAAATTCGCTTTCAAAATGAATGTTGAATACATCCAAGCACAGGATTGGCTGGGTTCTGATTACAGAAATTATTCAAGACTGGCTACAGGCGGTTATGTAAAAGGTGGTACGAGAGCTTCTGATCCCAATTATGATGGTATCAATGTATATGGTGATGAAACTACTATTGATATCAGATCAAATGTATTTCCTGCCATTTCAGGTCAATTGCCATTCTTACAAAACTTTTTAGATACGTTAAATGGTGGTCGTGCTATCAATGTTTCTCGTACCGGTTATAAAGAAAATCAAGTTGTTAATCCTACAACCATCAACTTTAAATTGGGTGGTTCGTTGCATTATAAAATCTCTTCTAATACTGAAGCTATCTTGGCAGGTTATTGGGGAACAGGTAACACTACCTACACAGGTAGCGAAAGATATTCTTTGGAGAATTTTAAGATGGGACAATACAAGTTTGAATTGAATAACAAAGACTGGAATTTCAGAGCATTTACTACTCAGGAAAATTCAGGTAATTCTTACAACACAACAGTTGCCACTAGATTATTTAATGAAAGCTGGAAAGCAAGCGGCGGTGCAACTGGTTGGTATGCTACTTATACCCAAGCTTATGTAAATTCAAGATTGGCTGGTTATACAGATGATATCGCTCAGACTCAAGCAAGAGCAGTTGCTGATATAGGGCGTCCTGAATATAATAGCAATCAATTCAAAAATTCTTTTGATTCCATTAGAGCTTTGACATTAGCTGAAGGTGGTGCCAAATTGGTTGATCATTCTGCATTGTACAGTGCAGAAGGAAATTATAACCTAACAAAATTCACTCATAAATATGCTGATGTTATTGTTGGAGCAGTTTATAAAAATTATCAATTGAATTCTGATGGTAATTTATTTGCAGATGCTCCGGGTTCTCCATTAAGTATTTCTGAATATGGTGGATATGCTCAGGCAACCAAAAAAATTGGAAACAAAATCAAATTGGCAGTTTCCGGTCGTTATGATAAAAATGAAAACTTTAAAGGAAGATTTACTCCAAGAGCAACTGCAACTTATAAACTAGCAGAATTCAATCACATCAGGTTGTCTTATCAAACTGCTTATCGCTTCCCATCTAATCAACAACAATATATTGATCTAGGTGTGGGTAGTGGTGTAAGATTATTAGGTGGTAATGAAATCTTCAAAACAAAATACAATTTTGATAATAATCAATTGTATGATTTAAATGCATTTAGTGTAAACCAGGTCGTTACTTACAATTGGAAGCAATTAAAACCTGAATCTTTAACTTCTTATGAGTTAGGTTATAAAGGTTTATTGAAAGGTGGGAAATTACTAGTTGATTTATATGGATATTGGGGTCAATACCAGGATTTCCTTGGAAGAAAATTAGTAGCTCAATTTAAAAATGGTACTCCAACAAGTATTTCTGATACTTCAAACAGATATTATTCTTTGCCAATAAATACAACAGATAAGGTTAAAACTTATGGCTTCGGTTTGAGCTTGGATTACAGATTACCACATAACTATAATGTTGGCGCTAACGTAGCTTCTGATGTTTTGAAAGATGTGCCTGCAGATTTTGTTGCTTATTTTAATGCTCCAAAATATAAAACAAATTTCTATTTCGGCAACAGCGGTTTTGGTCATGATAACAGATATGGTTTCAATGTAGCTTACAGATGGCAACAGGCTTTATTGTATCAAGGTGATTTTGCTACAGGCAATTTACCAGCAACAAATAATGTAAGTGCACAGGTTAGTTATAAATTACCTAAATCAAAATCTATCTTGAAAGTAGGTGCTAACAATTTATTGAATTCTTATTATTATGATGCAATTGGTAATTCAAGAATAGGTGGATTGTATTATGTGAGCTTTGGGTACAATGTGTATTAATAATTAAAAATTCAAAAGTAAAAAGTAAAAATAGGCCAACTTAAAAATTAAAATAAATCAACATGAAAAATATAAAATTAAGTTTACTTGGAGTAGTGACATCATTGATGTTGCTGACTGCTTCTTGTAATAAGGATCTAGAGCAATTTCCGGATACTGTTGCCCAACCAGCAACAGGTCCAAGATTAGATCAGTCTTTACAATCCAATCCTAACTACAGCTTATACTATGCTTTGGTAGTTAGAGGAGGTCAATTAAGTATGATTAATGACAGCACCAAATCATTTACCATGTTTGTACCGGGTAATGATGGTGTGAAGCAATTAATCAGCGCATTGTCAGGAGGTTTGGTACCTGTGAATGCACCTGATGCTGTTTTTTTAGGAGTAATCAATTCACAAATTCCTGTAGAGCAGGCCGCCGCATTAGTGCAATACAATACCATTCCGCAGTTGATCAAATCAACAAGCATTGCTCCGAAGTTTCCTAATTTCTTTTATCCTTCCGCTTTAAATCCATTACCACAAGCCAGTTCATTGTTAAGATTAGGTGTTTGCCCATCTGTTATCAATGGCGCATGGTTTAATAATATACCTATTGTTCATCCAGACGAAATGGCTTCAAATGGAGTTATTCATCAAACAGCTACTTTGTCAATACCTGGTCAAAGAACTTTATGGGACAGAATTAGTTCAGATACCAACTTGACTTATCTTAAAGCTGCTGTAGAAAGAGCAGATAGCGGAGCTGCTCCAGGAACAACTTTAAAAAGTTATTTAAACAATGAGTCTCCAAATCTTACAGTGTTTTCTCCATTGACAGTATTTGCACCTGTGGATACTGCTTTTAGAAGGACATTAAGAGGGTTAATCAGACAAGGCCTAATTGCTTCTGGAGTGCCTCCACAACAAGCTGGTCAGTTAGCCAATCAATTATCATCAACTCCTACAGTGTTTACCAATCCTTTATTAGCAAATGCATTAACACCTGATAGAGTAAAAGGTATTTTAGCGTTTCATGTACTTGGAGCAAAAGCATATACAAATAACTTTCCAACGACAACCACAGAAGTGCCTTCATTGTTAAGTTCATTTGTTTCTCACCCTGGTTTAAAAGTTACTTCTACTTTTACACCAGGAAATCCATTTGTTTCATCAATGACTGTAAAAGATACATCAACCAATCCTAATTCAAGAGCGGCGAATGTTATTATTAACATGATGCCATTGACACCTGAACCTTCAGGTACTAGTGATCAGGATTATGTAAACGGTATTTTACATTATATAGATAAAGTGTTGTTGCCGTAAGTCAATAAACAAATTGATTTTTACAGAAAAGGCTCGTGGAAACACGGGCTTTTTTTATGGACACTAAATCCCCCGAAGTAGCCCCCTAAATCCCCCGAGGGGGACTAGTCATTTCGGAAATAAAAAAGCTTCGTCGCTCTTTGTGCAGGAGGGAAAATAAATAATAAGAAAGTGAAAATAAGGAATAAGAAAGTAGCAGTTACCAAAGTGAAATTTGAGTATCGATTGAGCCAACGCCAAACGCCAAACACCAAACACCAAACAATTCGTCAATTCGTGGTTAACCCAAAAAACACAATCAAAGTCCCCCTTTGGGGGATTTAGGGGGCAACCCTCACCTCAAACATCTTCGGCCATCTTTTTCCAGTAATTAAAAAGTTCTTTGTCGTAGAATCGTAAGCAATGCCGTTAAGTACATCTGTTCTGTCGGCAATGATATCATTTTGTTGGAGTAGTCCGTTCATGTACATTCGGCCAACAACATGACCGCTTTCTGCATCTATTTTTACGATGATGTTGGTTTGGTAAACATTGGCGTAAATCATTCCGTTCACATATTCCAATTCGTTGAGCATGTTAACCGGTCCCTGATCATCTTTAACTGAAACGGTGCTTTTTACTTTGAAAGTCGTTGGGTCAACAAAATAGATATTGGCGGTCCCATCGCTGATGATTAAGCTCGAAGTGTCATGTGTTAAACCCCAGCCTTCGTAAGGCCAATCAAAAGTCTTTTCAGGGGTTTCGATATTATTGATGTCATATTGATAAGCTTTATTGCTTTCCCAAGTGAGTTGGTAGATTTTGTTGTTGAAAATGGTAATGCCTTCTCCAAAAATTTTGTCGGTACCCATGACATGTTTTTTTTCTACAGCACCAGTTTTCCAGTTGCTATATATTTTCAAAGTAGAGTTGCTGAAGTCTCCGGTTCCTTCGTATAGTTTACCATTGTGAAATTCTAGTCCTTGTGTATAGGCACTGGTATCGTGAGGAAATTGACTTAAAACGGTATAAGTTATTGTAGCCGGTGCATCGATTCCCACATGCGGGGTTTCAATTTCGGGATCATGGTCTGGAGTGTTGTCGTGGCATGATAATAAAAAAGCAACAGCAACAATAGGTAAAAAACGCTTCATAATAGAGTATTAGTCAGCAAAATTAGGCATTGAGTAGTTGGCTCAGCAAAAAAATAAAAAATTATTCCTTAAAACTTGCATTTCGCAATTATAGTTTCTACTTTTATAAAACCTCTGAGCCAATATTTATCTTTCTCATCAATTATAAATGTTGCTCCAACTCCAATCTCTAAGATAACTAAGCATCAACCAAAGAATTCAAATCCTCTCAAAAGACTGTACAATATCGTATTGAAAAATGATTTGCCATTAATCATTTTTTTAATAACGTTCCATGAGGCTTATATCTTTACTAATTTTATTTTTTACGGGTTCACTTCAGCTTACTGCACAACGTATTTG
>CANGEZ010000139.1 GCA_947452875.1 Chitinophagaceae bacterium | reverse complement strand
GTAACAGCTTTGGCGCTAACGCCGGGGATCCAAGTCAGTTGCCTTGTCTTATTTGAATCCAACGCTTTCACCATAAAAATCCTGGTGATTTTATTGGTTTCGGGTTCTATGTAAATATTCCAGTATTTCCAAGGGATATTGTCTGGAACTTTGCCAATCGAAGAGTAGGTGAGTGTTATTGCATTCAAAGTTTGGTCAAAAAATTTATTCTCTTTAAAAAATTGTTGTAATGAAGAGGAGTCAATAAATGGCGTGTAAAATTCTCCAAACACTTTTTCAAATGATTCTACATTTATCCATGAAGTGTCGGGATGGTTGTTGACCGTTGAAATTTTAATGGGATTGATACCACTATTTTTAATATCAACAATTTGTCCTTTGATAAAATTACCTAAGGGAAAAAAGCTAGGCGCTTCGGCAGATGTATCTTCATCAGTCAACGCTGTATTTTCAACGGCAGTATTACTTTCTTGATGACAGGAAATAAATATGATAAAACACAAAAACAACAAACTAATTCTCATCTCTAATAATTTGAACAGGAATGAATAAAACAACTTAATAAAATAAATGTTGACAAAACTGTGTCAATAGTTTTAAAAGTTTCTTGATATACCCAATTTCAAACCAATATTGTATTGTTTTTCATTGTATAAGTATTTGCTATCATAAGAAGAAAATAGCTGGTATCTGAATTGTGGACCGGCATTGATTCTTGAACCATTCGGTAATTTGTAACTTAAAAATGTTTCAAAGCTGGTATTTACATTCCATTTGCGAAAGCCGGAACCATCTTCAGGTAAATAAGATTTCATTTCATTGGTATTTTGGCCAGGGTAACCTCCTACAATATAACTTGGTTGGATAGTAGCTCCTGCAAACCATTTTAGTTGATGGTTTCCGATTAATTCCAATTCTGTGCCTAATGGGATAGATATTTCATATGTACTGCTATTATATTTTTTTAATTCAGTGTTCATATCGGGATGTAATATCTGAATTTCATTTACTAGCGCTACATTATTAATTGTAGGATTATTGATTTCACTATTTGCTACATCACCAGTGCCTTCTTCATTTGTAAGCTTGTAGTTTGTATAATTCAATTGCATCCCAGCTTTTAACCGTAAAGAATTAGTGACATTTACAAGAAAAGCACCACCCGCTTCTAAATTATATTCAGGCATGTATCTCAGCGTTTTATTTAATTCAGTAACATTTTGAGGTTGATTTGCTGAAGCATTTGAAATCTCTGTTTCAGTATTCCTATATCCATTGCTGTAACCAACAGATGAGGTAGCATAAAGTTGATAAGACAATTCGCTTTCATCATTATTTTTTGTTGAAATATAAAAAGGCTTTTGTGTTTTTAATTTATCATTGTTCTTAGCGCTGACTACGAACTGATTAAATTCTTGACGCAAATTAGCATCTTGTAAATGAGGTTGAGATTTCATATCCGAAAAGTCTATAGTGTTAGAATTTTCAAATGTTGATAATAGTGACTCATCATTGTTTGATTTTCTATTGATTTGCGCTTTGATTTTATTATCAATCACAGCTTGATACATGTGTTGCTTTTTGGAAAAAGCAATTTTTTCAATTTCATGTGATTTCTTAGAGTAGGTAAGTAGTTGTTTATTGTGAACATGAATAGCGATTTGTTTTTCAGTTGATTTGCTTTGGAGAAAAACAATTGAATTGCTGCTATTTAAAATAAAAAATGAAATCATGAAAACCAGAAATGCTGCCGCTGATGGTGATTTTTTTGAAGGATGAATGTTGTTGTAAACACTAGTCCACACTCTAACAGATGGCCTCATTCTAAAATTTTCAGTTGCCTCTCTAAGAAATTGTTCGAAGTTGTCGTTATGTTCGAATAGGTTCATCAGTTCTTGTTCAGTAATTTAAATAGTTAAATAGCCGCGGTGTTTTTTGTCTTTTTAAATGACTGATCAATGACTCCTCTTTTTATCAAAATATTTTCAAGCATTATTTTAGCTCTTGCGTATTGACTTCTACTTGTCCCTTCTTCAATTTCCAAAATAGCAGCTATTTCTTTATGAGAATAACCTTCAATTGCATACAAGTTTAAAACGGTTTTATATCCCAAAGGCAACATTCTGATGCATTCAATGATATGTTTGGTTTGCATCATGGAATACACAGAAGCTTGACGGGCTTCCATATTTTCTGCATGAGCTATGTCTAAATATTCTGAAAATTTCTTGTTCTTTTTAAGAATATTGATACATGTGTGTACGATTACTCTTCTGATCCATCCTTCTAAGGATCCTTCACTTCTGTATTGATGAAGTTGAGAAAAAATTCTAATAAAGCCTTCTTGCAACATGTCTTCAGCATCAGCTCGATTATTTGCATACCTGTAGCAAACACCAAGCATTTTGGAGTTATATCTATTGTACAATACTTCTTGGGCAGTAACATTGTTCAATTTGCAACCTTCAAGCATTTGCAATTCAGTCATATCAATAATGTCAGATTGAATGATTTTTATAATTTGACGGCTATAAATATAGGAATAAATCCAAATTGTTGAACCTCAAGTTATCCCAAAACATAAAAAAGCTTCTTTGATGTAAACGACTTGTAAACTATCTTCTTTTTCTTTGTAAACTATCTGCCGGATAAACCAATTTGAAACTGTCTCTCAAATTGTTAACCCAACTGCTTATTATTTTTTTCTGTGTTTCATTAAGTGAAGCATCACTGTGAATCAAAGTATATGAAGATAGGGGCATTTCATTTTCTTCAACCTGCTCAGAAATCTCCTCGAGTTTATGGAATTGTCTTCTCAAAGAGTAATGACCAAATTCAGAAAAATTAAGTTCCCCTTTACCTTCTTCCACGTGATTACCGAGCCATTTGCTTATGGGCTGGATATTAGCATACCATGGATATGTGGTGTGATTGCTATGACAATCATAACAGCTGGTTTTTAAAATAGCAGCCACATCACCAGGAACTTTATGAGAAGTTTCAATTGATGCAGGCATTAATGCATCTCCATTGTTATTATTGTTTTTAGGTAAAAATTGAGCCAATAATAGAATAATAATAACAGCTATTACAATTGTTTTTAAAAACTTTTTCATGTTCATATAATTAAGTCAAAATTTAAAATTAAAAAGTAAAAATTGTTGAGCTTCCTTTTTGAATTTTGATTTTTTACCCCGAGATTTCGGGGCAAGCTTTTTGAATTTACATTGTTATTATTTGCCAGTTAATACATTCCCAGTCATTTCTTTAGGAATTTCAATTTCCATTAATGATAAAATTGTTGGCGCAATATCACCAAGTTTACCGGAATGAACGGTTCCCTTCCAGTGTTTGTCAATCACAAAAAGAGGAACAGGATTTAAAGTATGTGCGGTATTAGGTGTGCCATCTGCATTGATTTCAAAATCGGCATTACCATGGTCTGCTGTAAGTAAGATGGTGTAATTTTTTTCAAGTGCAGCGGTGACTACTTTTTCAACACAAGTGTCTACGGTTTCAACTGCTTTGATAACGGCTTCCCAAACGCCTGTATGTCCTACCATATCTGCATTTGCAAAATTCAAACAAATGAAATCTGGAGTGGAGGTATTGATTTCATTGACTACAGCTTGTGTAACTTCTGCTGCACTCATCTCCGGTTGTAAATCGTAAGTAGCTACTTTAGGCGAAGGAATCATAATTCTGTTTTCACCTTCAAATGGTTTTTCTCTTCCACCACTAAAGAAGAAACTTACATGCGGATATTTTTCAGTTTCGGCCATACGAAGTTGCGTTTTTCCGTTGGCAGCTAAAATCTCTCCGAGTGTATTTTTTAAATCATCATTTTCAAAAATCACATGTACTCCTTTGAATGAATGATCATATTGCGTCATTGTAGTGTAATGCAAATTCAACTTTCTCATGTCAAATTCGGGCATGTCTTGTTGGGTCAACACTTCTGTAATTTCTCTGCATCTGTCTGTTCTGAAATTAAAACAGATGACCACATCATCATTTTCTATTTTGCCATTTTCAATTTTTGCATTAATCAGTGGCTTGATAAATTCATCGGTAGTTCCGTTTTCATAAGATTGTGACATACTTTCTACAAGATTGTCAGACTTGGTGCCGATACCGTTTACCAATCCATCATATGCTATTTTCACTCTTTCCCATCTTTTATCTCTGTCCATAGCGTAATAGCGACCTGTAATGGTGGCAATACAACCTGTAGAAGTTGCAATATGGTTTTCAAGTTCTTGAATAAACTTGATTCCTGACTTTGGGTCGGTATCTCTGCCATCTGTAAAAGCGTGCACAAATACGTTGGTAAAATCAAGAGTTTTGCAAAGTGATAAAATTGTTTTTAGGTGTTTGGTATGAGAATGAACACCGCCATCGCTTACCAATCCTATTAAATGAAGTTTTTTGTTGTTTGCTTTTGCAAAATGTATGCTTTGTAGAAGAGTAGCGTTAGATTGAAATTCATTTGTTTTTATAGCAACATTTATTCTTTGTAATTCTTGATAAACAATTCTTCCGGCCCCTAGGTTTAAATGACCAACTTCGCTGTTACCCATCTGTCCTTCAGGTAAACCAACATCTTCTCCACAAGTGATTAAAGTTGTGTTTGGGTATTTAGAATATAATGAACTTACAAACGGCACATTGGCGTTTTGTATGGCATCGCTTTTCTTCTCTTTTCCTAGGCCCCAGCCATCCATAATGACTAGTGCTATTTTTTTATTATTCATCCTGCAAAATTACTTAATTGAGCTCAAAATGAGTGCGATAATATTTGCTTTAAAGATGTTTCTGCACACAATTATTAAGTTGAAAATTCGTTATTATTAGTGTCCTTATTCCCTAGATGTCTCAAACGAAGTCTAAACATTGAATGGAAGGAATTTTAAAAGTAATGGTTATGAAAAAATTAATAATTATTCTTACAGGCTTTATGATGTTATCTTCATTTAGCAATGGCCAATTGATTGATGAAGTCATCACTTCCTTAAAATCTGGAAAGGCTGATCAATTATCCTCATTATTTGACAATACCATTGAAATTGCATTGCCAGAAAGCAATAACAGTTATAGTAAAAATCAGGCTACGGCAGTCATAAAAGACTTTTTTATACTCCATCAAGTAAAGAATTTCGAGGTGTTGCATAAAGGAGAAAATGGCGGTTCTCAATTTTGTATCGGCATGTTGTATACTAAAAACGGCACCTTCAGAACTACCATTTATATCAAGCAAAAGGCTGATAAAAAAGTAGTTCAGGAAATCAGGTTCGAACTGAATTGATTTTCGCTACATCTTAATTTTTATATTAAATACCCAATCTTGTCCTTTCTGGTCGTGGTTGGGTATTTTTCATTAGTATCAAACTTTGTCTCTATCTAATCAGCTGTTTTGTTTTCATTGCTTAGATTTGTGAATATTATGAATGCGACTCAATTAGAAAATTTAATTACAAATGCTTTAAGCGAAGACATCGGTGATGGTGATCATAGCACATTAGCTTGTATAGATAAACATGTAAGTGGCAAAGCGATTTTGAAAATTAAAGAGGACACTATACTGGCCGGAGTTGACATTGCAGAGAAGATATTTAAAATGGTTGATCCATCTGTATATTTCAAACCCTTAAAAAAAGACGGGGAACAGGTTCATCATGGCGACATAGCATTTGAAGTTTTCGCTCCTGTTCAAACGATTTTAAAATGCGAAAGATTGGTATTGAACACCATGCAAAGAATGAGCGGAATAGCCACTTTAACCAAGCAATACACCGATTTACTGAAAGGCTATCACACTCGATTGTTAGATACGCGTAAAACTACACCCAATTTCCGTTTGCTTGAAAAAGAAGCCGTTCGTATTGGAGGTGGCGAAAATCATCGATTCGGACTTTATGATATGATTATGTTGAAAGACAATCACATTGATTATTGCGGCTCCATAGAAAAGGTTATTCATTTGGCCTATGAGTATGTTCAAAACACAAAACCCGGTTTGAAAATTGAAGTGGAAACCAGAAATCTCGAAGATGTAAAAAAAGTAATAGCTATCGGAAAAGTGGATAGGATCATGCTTGATAATTTTACTATAGAAGATATTCAATCTGCATTGTTATTGATCAAT